>NZ_CP097267.1:337500-557500 GCF_028473605.1 Acidovorax sp. NCPPB 3576
TGCTGGAAGATTAAATGATGGGGTGCAAGCTCTTGATTGAAGTCCCAGTAAACGGCGGCCGTAACTATAACGGTCCTAAGGTAGCGAAATTCCTTGTCGGGTAAGTTCCGACCTGCACGAATGGCGTAACGATGGCCACACTGTCTCCTCCTGAGACTCAGCGAAGTTGAAATGTTTGTGATGATGCAATCTCCCCGCGGAAAGACGGAAAGACCCCATGAACCTTTACTGTAGCTTTGTATTGGACTTTGAACAGATCTGTGTAGGATAGGTGGGAGGCTTTGAAGTGAGGACGCTAGTTCTCATGGAGCCAACGTTGAAATACCACCCTGGTGTGTTTGAGGTTCTAACCTAGGTCCATTATCTGGATCGGGGACAGTGCATGGTAGGCAGTTTGACTGGGGCGGTCTCCTCCCAAAGCGTAACGGAGGAGTTCGAAGGTACGCTAGGTACGGTCGGACATCGTGCTAATAGTGCAATGGCATAAGCGTGCTTAACTGCGAGACTGACAAGTCGAGCAGATGCGAAAGCAGGACATAGTGATCCGGTGGTTCTGTATGGAAGGGCCATCGCTCAACGGATAAAAGGTACTCTGGGGATAACAGGCTGATACCGCCCAAGAGTTCATATCGACGGCGGTGTTTGGCACCTCGATGTCGGCTCATCTCATCCTGGGGCTGTAGCCGGTCCCAAGGGTATGGCTGTTCGCCATTTAAAGAGGTACGTGAGCTGGGTTTAAAACGTCGTGAGACAGTTTGGTCCCTATCTTCCGTGGGCGCTGCAGATTTGAGGAAGCCTGCTCCTAGTACGAGAGGACCGGAGTGGACACACCTCTGGTGTATCGGTTGTCACGCCAGTGGCATTGCCGAGTAGCTAAGTGTGGAAGAGATAACCGCTGAAAGCATCTAAGCGGGAAACTCGTTTCAAGATGAGATCTGCCGGGGCCTTGAGCCCCCTAAAGAGTCGTTCAAGACCAGGACGTTGATAGGTCAGGTGTGGAAGCGCAGTAATGCGTTAAGCTAACTGATACTAATTGCTCGTGCGGCTTGACCCTATAACTTTGATCACCATTTGATCAAGTTGTTATGCCAAGTGACGCAGTCAAAATACAAGCTGATTCCAAACTCTATGAATTCGCCGCCTTGATCACATCAAGGTAGCTCCAAGTTATGCCTGATGACCATAGCAAGTTGGTACCACTCCTTCCCATCCCGAACAGGACAGTGAAACGACTTTGCGCCGATAATAGTGCGGGTTCCCGTGTGAAAGTAGGTCATCGTCAGGCTCTTACAGCCCAAAGCGCCCCGACATCCAACGATGTCGGGGCGCTTTGCTTTTGGGGAATGAAATCCTCTCCTGTAAAACATCGCTCACTCTATTCGGCTTGATTGACCAGCCCCCAGTCAGGCATTCCCTTCACTTGGGTCCAAGCGTTGATAACGCTTTGCATGGCCAATTCGGCGCTGTTCATCGGCCCAAGGCAGTGGACGAAGCCGCAACTCGCTGCCCCTCCAATAAGCCAGCCCCCCCATCCCCGCCCACTCAATCCGCTCCAGGCCCGGCGGATACGCTACGATTGACGTTACGTCAACGTCAGCAAACCCTCCCCACCACGGCAGCCCGCTGACAGGGATGGGTCTCAACTCCACGAGTCTCCCCCACCTCCTATGGCCGCCAACACCTACACCATCAGCGACCTCGCCAAAGAGTTCGACCTCACCACCCGCGCCATGCGCTTCTATGAAGATCACTCATGAGTCAATTAGATTGACGAAATCTTCTCCGTGCAGCGAAATACTGATACAATCATGAATTCTCCGGAGGGGTGCCCGAGTGGCTAAAGGGGGCAGACTGTAAATCTGTTGGCTTACGCCTACACTGGTTCGAATCCAGTCCCCTCCACCAAATATGAAGCTGCACTTAGTGCAACGCGGATTCTGCAAAGATGATGCGGGAGTAGTTCAATGGTAGAACCCTAGCCTTCCAAGCTAATGACGCGGGTTCGATTCCCGTCTCCCGCTCCACTCTGCAGCTGATTGATAGTTTGCTCGAGAATGTGATGTCTCGAAGGCGCCCATGTGGCTCAGTGGTAGAGCACTCCCTTGGTAAGGGAGAGGTCGCGGGTCCGATTCCCGCCATGGGCACCACAATTTACTTTGTTGGTCGCGATGTGTGCGATCACAGGTTGTGTTGGTGTAATTTTTTTCGGAGTCGAAAAAATGGCAAAAGGTAAGTTCGAACGTACCAAGCCCCACGTGAACGTGGGCACCATCGGTCACGTGGACCATGGCAAGACGACGCTGACGGCGGCTATCGCCACGGTGCTGTCCTCCAAGTTCGGCGGCGAAGCCAAGGCATACGACCAGATCGACGCAGCGCCCGAAGAAAAGGCCCGCGGCATCACGATCAACACCGCTCACGTGGAATACGAAACGGCCAACCGCCATTACGCCCACGTGGACTGCCCCGGCCACGCCGACTATGTGAAGAACATGATCACCGGCGCTGCCCAGATGGACGGCGCCATCCTGGTGTGCTCGGCCGCTGACGGCCCAATGCCCCAGACCCGCGAGCACATCCTGCTGGCTCGCCAAGTGGGCGTGCCCTACATCATCGTGTTCCTGAACAAGTGCGACATGGTCGACGACGAAGAACTGCTCGAGCTCGTCGAAATGGAAGTGCGCGAACTCCTGGACAAGTACAACTTCCCAGGCGACGACACCCCCATCATCCGCGGTTCCGCCAAGCTCGCCCTGGAAGGCGACAAGGGTGCCCTGGGTGAAGAGGCCATCATGAAGCTGGCAGAAGCACTCGACTCTTACATCCCCACGCCTGAGCGCGCTGTGGACGGCGCATTCCTGATGCCCGTGGAAGACGTGTTCTCGATCTCTGGCCGTGGCACCGTGGTGACGGGTCGTATCGAGCGCGGCATCATCAAGGTCGGCGAAGAAATCGAAATTGTCGGTATTCGCGACACGCAAAAGACCACCTGCACGGGCGTGGAAATGTTCCGCAAGCTGCTGGACCAAGGCCAGGCTGGCGACAACGTCGGTCTGCTGCTGCGCGGCACCAAGCGTGAAGACGTGGAACGCGGCCAAGTGCTGTGCAAGCCCAACTCCATCAAGCCGCACACGCACTTCACCGCCGAGGTGTATGTGCTGTCCAAGGACGAAGGTGGCCGTCACACGCCTTTCTTCAACAACTACCGTCCTCAGTTCTACTTCCGCACGACCGATGTGACTGGCGCCATCGAGCTGCCAGCCGACAAGGAAATGGTCATGCCCGGCGACAACGTGTCGATCACCGTCAAGCTGATCAACCCCATCGCCATGGAAGAAGGCCTGCGCTTCGCCATCCGTGAAGGCGGTCGTACCGTCGGCGCCGGCGTCGTGGCAAAGATCATTGCTTAAAGCATAAATGTAGGGGTATAGCTCAATTGGCAGAGCGTCGGTCTCCAAAACCGAAGGTTGTAGGTTCGATTCCTACTGCCCCTGCCACTTGATCGTGGCAATTACAAGCCCGCCAGGCTCTGGCGGGCTTCGGTGTCTTGTGGACGCCGAAACTTAAAGTAAGAAAATCAGTTAAGTATGGCCACGTCTCAAGTCGAAACTGTTAGTACGGGAGCTGATAAGGCTAAGCTCGCTGCTGTGGTGGCAATTGTTCTTGCCGCGATTGCTGGATTTTATTTGCTTGGTAAGCAGGGCCCTATCGTTCAGTGGGCGGCGTTGCTTGTCGGGCTTGCAATTGCCGTAGCGGTGTTTCTGGTATCCGAGCCTGGCCGTCAATTTGTGGGCTTTGCGCAGGATGCTTGGCGTGAGGTCAAGAAGGTTGTCTGGCCTACGCGGAAAGAGACACTACAAATGACGGCATACGTTTTTGCGTTTGTCGTCATCATGGCGCTCTTTCTCTGGTTCACCGACAAGACTTTGGAATGGGTTTTGTACGATTTGATTCTGGGGTGGAGAAAGTAATGACAGACACTATTGAAGTCAGCGGCGCTGAAGCTGCCACTCCAGCAACCCCTGTGAATCCTGATTTGCGCTGGTACATCGTTCATGCCTATTCCGGGATGGAAAAGGCGGTAGAGCGCAATATCGTGGAGCGCATCGGTCGCGCTGGCATGCAACAAAAGTTTGGCCGCATTCTCGTTCCGACCGAAGAGGTCGTTGAAATGAAGAATGGTCAACGCAAAACCACTGAACGCCGGCTCTTTCCCGGCTATGTGTTCGTAGAAATGGTCATGGACGATGACACTTGGCACTTGGTCAAGCACACGAACAAGGTGACAGGGTTTGTTGGCGGTGCAAAAAATCGTCCAGCTCCTATTTCTGAAGAAGAAGTTCAGAAAATCGTCAGCCAAATGCAAGAAGGCACAGACAAGCCTCGGCACAAGATTGAATTCATGGTGGGAGAGCTGGTCCGTGTTAAGGAAGGCCCTTTCACTGACTTCAATGGCTCTGTCGAAGAAGTCAATTACGAGAAAAGCCGGGTGCGCGTTTCCGTGATGATTTTTGGCCGTTCTACCCCTGTAGAGTTGGAATTTGGTCAGGTCGAAAAAACCTGATTGTTCAGATTCGCATTTTTCGACTCGGTGCGAATTGTTTAATGAGTCGTAAACCCCGGGGAGCTGAGGCCAGCGGCCAAGGCGTTAATACCCGTAAGGAGTGAACCATGGCGAAAAAAATCGTCGGTTTTATCAAGCTGCAAGTTCCAGCTGGTAAGGCCAATCCATCCCCACCGATCGGTCCTGCGCTGGGACAACGTGGTCTTAACATCATGGAGTTCTGCAAGGCGTTCAACGCTCAGACTCAAGGTGTCGAACCAGGTTTGCCTTTGCCAGTGGTCATCACGGCATTTGCAGACAAGAGCTTCACCTTCATCATCAAGACGCCGCCTGCGACGACATTGATCAAGAAGGCCATCAAGCTTGAAAAGGGCTCTGCCAACGCATTGAGCACCAAGGTCGGCAAGATCACGCGCGCACAGCTCGAAGAGATCGCCAAGACCAAGATGAAAGACATGAACGCTGCCAACGTCGACGCCGCTGTGCGTACGCTGGCTGGCTCTGCTCGCTCGATGGGCGTGACGGTGGAGGGTTTATAAAATGGCCAAGCTGACCAAGAAGCAAAAAGCCCTGCAAGGCAAAGTCGACAGCAACAAACTGTACGCGTTCGCTGACGCCGTTGTGATCGTGAAGGACGCCGCTACGGCCAAATTCGACGAATCCATTGATGTGGCCGTTCAGCTCGGCATCGACGCCAAGAAGTCTGACCAAGTGGTTCGTGGCGCTGTGGTGCTGCCGAATGGTACTGGCAAGACGACCCGTGTGGCCGTGTTCGCCCAAGGCGCCAAGGCTGAAGAAGCCAAGGCCGCCGGCGCTGACATCGTTGGCATGGATGACTTGGCCGCCATGGTCAAGGCTGGTGACATGCCTTTCGACGTGGTGATCGCCGCCCCAGACGCCATGCGCGTCGTGGGTACGCTGGGTCAAATCCTCGGCCCGCGCGGTCTGATGCCGAATCCCAAGGTGGGCACCGTGACGCCCGACGTCGCTACGGCTGTGAAGAACGCCAAGGCTGGTCAAGTGCAATTCCGCGTCGACAAGGCCGGTATCGTGCACAGCACGATTGGCCGCCGCTCATTCGACAACGACAAGCTTCAGGGCAACTTGGCTGCATTGATCGAAGCGCTGACCAAGGCCAAGCCTGCAACCAGCAAGGGCGTGTATCTGCGCAAGGTGGCGGTGTCTTCCACGATGGGCCTGGGTGTCCGCGTGGATACGCAATCCATCGCAGCGTAATTGCAAGAAATCTTCGATCCTGTCCTTGGATGGGTTCGATGTGGTGGGCTGCGGCTGTTTCGGGAGCCGCAGGCCATCCAAGACCGTTGGTGCGCGAACCGGTCGCGCTTAAATCCAAAGTGATGCCAACGCAGATGGCGATCCCGCTGCAGATGGAAAATTTTCCTGAACAGTTGGTCGCTGCAACAAGAGCGTGCATGAGGCCTGTGCCGAGTGCGCATTTTAAGGAGTAGACCTTGAGTCTTAATCGCAGTGAGAAAGAAGCGGTCATCAGTGAAGTGACCAGCCTCGCCGCTAAAGCTCAAACGCTTGTGATCGCGGAATACCGTGGCATCACGGTCGCCGACATGACCAAACTGCGTGTTGATGCTCGCAGCAAGGGCGTGACCTTGAGTGTTCTGAAGAACACCCTGGCTCGCCGTGCTGTGGCTGGCAGCGCATTTGACGTGGTGGCAGACCAGATGACCGGTCCGCTGATCTACGGCTTCTCCGAAGACGCTGTGGCTGCCGCTAAGGTGGTGGCCGATTTCGCGAAGACCAACGACAAGTTGGTGATTCGTGGTGGCGCTTTCGGTGGCAAAGCCCTGGATGTCAACGGCGTTAAGCAGCTGGCTAACATTCCTTCCAAGGAAGTTTTGTTGGCTCAGATTTGTGGCTTGCTTATGTCCCCCATTTCGCGTACCGCCGTTGTGCTGGGCGCGTTGGCGGCCAAAAAAGGCGAAGGCGCTGCCGAGACGGCCGCCGAACCTGTCGCGGCTTGATTGCCCGGCAGACAACCAACCAATTGTTAGGAAATAAAAATGGCATTCGATAAAGACGCATTTTTGACCGCTCTGGACAGCATGACGGTTCTGGAACTCAATGAGCTGGTGAAAGCCATTGAAGAAAAGTTTGGCGTGAGCGCAGCCGCTATGGCCGCTCCTGCTGCCGGCGGCGGCGGCGGTGCTGCTGCAGCTGCAGAAGAGCAAACGGAATTCAACGTTGTGCTGACCGAAGCCGGCGCGAACAAGGTTTCCGTCATCAAGGCCGTGCGCGAAATCACGGGCCTGGGCCTCAAGGAAGCGAAGGACCTGGTGGACGGCGCTCCGAAGAACGTCAAGGAAGGCATTGCCAAGGCTGACGCCGAAGCTGCCGTCAAGAAGCTGGTGGAAGCTGGCGCCAAGGCTGAACTCAAGTAATTCGCCTGGATTCCAGGGCTGGGGGCTCCGCAAGGGCTCCCAGCCTTTGGTGCTTATGGGGTTTACGCCCAGAGCGCACCAGAAAGCAGTGCCTACAGCACTGCTTTCTAGTGTCTTCTGACCATCCCGACAGCAGAAGATACCTTGGTTCGGGTGATGTGCAATGCATCGCCGTCCGCCATGGTTGGTAGTGGCCAACCGCCAAGCCTGCAAGGAAGCGCCTTTGCAGGTCAGTCGTCGAAGACCCAGGACTCATGTCTTTGCCCGGAGATCTCATGGCCTATTCCTATACCGAACGCAAGCGGATTCGCAAAAGTTTCGGCAGCCGCGACAGCGTGCTGGAAGTCCCTTACCTGCTTCAGATGCAGAAGGACGCATACACCGCGTTCCTGCAAGCTGACAAGGCCCCTCAAAAAAGAACCGTAGAAGGCTTGCAGGCTGCGTTCGATGCTGCTTTCCCCATCGTCTCGCACAATGGTTTTGTCGAGATGAAATTCATCGAGTACAACCTCGCCAAGCCAGCATTCGACGTGCGGGAGTGCCAGACCCGTGGTCTTACCTTCGCGTCGGCTGTGCGGGCCAAGGTGCAGTTGATCATCTATGACCGCGAGTCCTCGACATCGCAGTCCAAGGTCGTGAAGGAAGTGAAAGAGCAAGAGGTCTACATGGGCGAAGTGCCCTTGATGACCGATAAAGGCTCTTTCATCATCAACGGCACGGAACGCGTGATCGTTTCGCAGCTGCATCGCTCGCCTGGCGTGTTCTTCGAGCACGACAAGGGCAAGACCCACAGTTCCGGCAAGCTGCTGTTCTCGGCACGCATCATCCCCTACCGTGGTTCGTGGCTGGACTTCGAATTCGATCCGAAGGACATCCTGTACTTCCGCGTGGACCGCCGTCGCAAGATGCCGGTCACGATTTTGTTGAAGGCCATTGGCCTTAACCCCGAATCGATTCTGGCGAACTTCTTCGTCAACGACAACTTCCGCCTGATGGACAGCGGTGCGCAGATGGAGTTTGTCTCCGAGCGCCTGCGAGGCGAAGTGGCGCGTTTCGATATCACCGACAAGTCCGGCAAGGTCGTCGTGGCCAAGGACAAGCGCGTCACGGCTCGCCATACCCGCGAACTGGAGCAGTCCGGCACGACGCATATCAGCGTCCCCGAGGACTTCCTGATCGGCCGCGTGGTTGCTCGCAATATCGTCGATGGCGACACCGGTGAAATCATTGCCAAGGCCAACGAAGAGCTGACCGAAGCGTTGCTCAAGAAGCTGCGCTCCGCCGGTGTGCAGGACCTCCAGGTCATCTACACGAACGAACTCGACCAAGGCGCCTATATTTCGCAGACGCTGCGCATCGACGAAACGGTGGACGAATTCGCTGCACGCGTGGCGATCTACCGCATGATGCGCCCCGGCGAGCCGCCGACGGAAGACGCGGTGCAGGCCCTGTTCCAGCGCCTGTTCTACAACCCCGACACGTACGACCTGTCGCGCGTGGGTCGGATGAAGTTCAACGCGAAGATCGGCCGCGACGAATCTACGGGGCCCATGGTGCTCTCCAACGAAGACATCCTGGCCGTGGTCAAGATCCTCGTGGACCTGCGCAACGGCAACGGCGAAGTCGATGACATCGATCACCTGGGCAACCGCCGCGTGCGTTGCGTGGGCGAATTGGCTGAAAACCAATACCGCACCGGGCTGGCGCGTATCGAGAAGGCCGTGAAGGAGCGTCTGGGCCAAGCCGAGCAAGAGCCGCTGATGCCGCATGACCTCATCAACTCCAAGCCGATTTCCGCGGCGCTCAAGGAGTTCTTCGGTGCGTCCCAGCTGTCGCAGTTCATGGACCAGACCAACCCGCTGGCCGAAATCACCCACAAGCGCCGCGTATCGGCCCTTGGCCCGGGTGGTCTGACCCGCGAGCGTGCGGGCTTCGAAGTGCGCGACGTGCACGTGACCCACTACGGCCGCGTGTGCCCGATCGAGACGCCTGAAGGTCCGAATATCGGGCTGATCAACTCGCTGGCTCTGTACGCCCGCCTGAACGAATACGGCTTCATCGAAACCCCTTACCGCCGAGTGGTGGATGGCAAGGTGACCGATCAGATCGATTACCTCTCCGCCATCGAAGAGGGCAAGTACGTGATCGCCCAGGCCAATGCCACGCTCGACAAAGAAGGCCGCCTCACGGGTGACCTGGTGTCGGCGCGTGAAAAGGGCGAATCGACGTTGCTGAGCGCCGAGCGCGTGCAGTATATGGACGTGTCGCCTGCGCAGATCGTGTCCGTGGCTGCGTCGCTTGTGCCGTTCCTCGAGCACGACGATGCGAACCGCGCGCTGATGGGCGCCAACATGTCCCGCCAGGCCGTGCCCGTGCTGCGCCCGGAAAAGCCCATGGTGGGCACCGGCATCGAGCGAGTGGCTGCCGTGGATTCGGGCACCGTGGTGACCGCTAACCGCGGTGGGGTTGTGGACTATGTGGATGCGACCCGTATCGTGGTCCGCGTGAACGATGCGGAAGCGGTGGCCGGTGAAGTGGGTGTGGATATCTACAACCTCATCAAGTACCAGCGCTCCAATCAGAACACCAACATCCACCAGCGTCCCATCGTCCAGAAGGGCGATGTGCTGGCCAAGGGGGATGTGATCGCCGACGGCGCATCGACGGACTTTGGCGAAATCGCCATCGGCCAGAACATGCTGATCGCGTTCATGCCCTGGAACGGCTACAACTTCGAAGATTCGATCCTGATCTCCGAACGCGTGGTGTCCGAAGACCGCTACACCTCGATCCACATCGAGGAACTGGTGGTCATGGCTCGCGACACGAAGCTGGGCGCGGAAGAAATCACACGCGACATTCCGAACCTGTCGGAACAGCAACTGAACCGCCTGGACGAGTCCGGCATCATCTACGTGGGTGCCGAAGTGCAACCCGGCGATACGCTGGTGGGCAAGGTCACGCCGAAGGGCGAGACCACGCTGACTCCGGAAGAAAAGCTGCTGCGCGCCATCTTCGGCGAGAAGGCCTCCGACGTGAAGGACACCTCGCTGCGTGTGGACCAGGGTTCGCAAGGCACCGTGATCGACGTGCAGGTGTTCACTCGCGAAGGCATCCAGCGCGACAAGCGCGCCCAGCAGATCATCGACGATGAACTCAAGCGCTTCCGTTTGGACCTGAACGATCAGCTGCGCATCGTGGAGGCCGACGCGTTCGACCGGATCGAAAAGCTGCTGAATGGCCGTGTAGCCAACGGCGGCCCGCAAAAGCTGGCCAAGGGCACGAAGATCGACAAGGCCTACTTGGCCTCCGTCGAGAAGTTCCACTGGTTCGACATCCGTCCCGCAGAAGACGAAGTGGCGACGCAGCTCGAATCGATCAAGAACTCGCTGGAGCAGACGCGCCACAGTTTCGATCTGGCTTTCGAGGAAAAGCGCAAGAAGCTCACGCAAGGCGACGAGTTGCCTGCGGGCGTGCTGAAGATGGTCAAGGTGTACCTGGCCGTCAAGCGCCGCCTGCAGCCCGGAGACAAGATGGCCGGCCGCCACGGCAACAAGGGCGTGGTGTCCAAGATCGTTCCGGTCGAAGACATGCCCTACATGGCCGACGGCACCCCTGCCGACATCGTGCTGAATCCGCTGGGCGTGCCATCGCGCATGAACATCGGCCAGGTGCTCGAAGTGCACTTGGGCTGGGCCGGCAAGGGCATCGGACAGCGCATCGGCAACATGCTGCAGGAGCAGGCCAAGGCGTCCGACATGCGCAAGTTCCTCGAAGAGGTCTATAACTCGCGCGGCCGCAAGGAAGACCTGTCGCAGTTCAACGACGATGAACTGATGACCATGGCCGGTCACCTCACCAACGGCGTGCCGTATGCCACCCCGGTATTCGATGGCGCTTCGGAAGAAGAGATCAAGGACATGCTCAAGATCGCCTATCCGGACGACATTGCCGAGCGCAAGGGCCTCACGTCCGCCCGCACCCAGGCTTACCTGTTCGATGGCCGCACGGGCGAACGCTTCGAACGTCCGACCACCATCGGCTACATGCATTACCTGAAGCTGCACCATTTGGTGGACGACAAGATGCATGCCCGTTCCACGGGTCCTTACTCGCTCGTCACGCAGCAGCCGCTGGGCGGCAAGGCCCAGTTCGGCGGCCAGCGTTTCGGGGAAATGGAAGTGTGGGCGCTGGAAGCCTATGGCGCCGCCTACGTGCTGCAGGAAATGCTGACCGTGAAGTCCGATGACGTGGTGGGGCGTACCAAGGTGTACGAATCCATCGTCAAGGGCGAACACGCCATCGAAGCCGGCATGCCGGAATCGTTCAATGTGCTGGTCAAGGAAATTCGTTCCCTGGGCCTGGACATCGAACTGGAACGTTCTTAAGTATTTGAAGGGAAAGAGTCCATGAAATCGTTACTCGACCTGTTCAAGCAATTCACGCCGGATGAGCATTTCGATGCCATCCGCATCGGCATGGCTTCGCCAGAAAAGATCCGTTCGTGGTCTTTCGGCGAAGTGAAGAAGCCCGAGACCATCAATTACCGTACGTTCAAGCCCGAGCGCGACGGCCTGTTCTGCGCCAAGATTTTTGGTCCCATCAAGGACTACGAATGCCTGTGCGGCAAGTACAAGCGCCTGAAGCACCGCGGCGTGATCTGCGAGAAGTGCGGCGTTGAGGTCACGCAGACCAAGGTGCGCCGTGAGCGCATGGGCCACATCGACCTGGCCGCGCCTTGCGCCCACATCTGGTTCCTGAAGTCGCTGCCATCGCGTCTGGGCCTGGTGCTGGACATGACGCTGCGCGACATCGAGCGCGTGCTGTATTTCGAAGCCTACGTGGTGACCGACCCCGGCATGACCCCGCTGAAGAAGTTCAGCATCATGTCCGAGGATGACTACGACGCCAAGCGCAAGGAGTACGGTGACGAGTTCATCGCCAAGATGGGCGCGGAAGGCATCAAGGACCTGCTCGAAGCCATCGATATCGACCTCGAAATCGAAAAGCTGCGCGGCGACCTGACCGGCTCCGAAGTCAAGGTCAAGAAGAACGCCAAGCGTTTGAAGGTGCTGGAAGCCTTCAAGAAGTCCGGCATCCGGCCCCAGTGGATGGTGCTCGACGTGCTGCCCGTGCTGCCACCGGACCTGCGTCCGCTGGTGCCGCTGGACGGCGGCCGCTTTGCGACCTCCGACCTGAACGACCTGTATCGCCGCGTCATCAACCGCAACTCGCGTCTGCGCCGCCTGCTGGAGCTGAAGGCCCCGGAAATCATCGCGCGCAACGAAAAGCGGATGCTGCAGGAAGCCGTCGATTCGCTGCTGGACAACGGCCGCCGCGGCAAGGCCATGACGGGTGCCAACAAGCGCGCCCTCAAGTCCCTGGCCGACATGATCAAGGGCAAGAGCGGCCGGTTCCGCCAGAACTTGCTGGGCAAGCGCGTGGACTACTCCGGTCGTTCCGTGATCACCGTGGGCCCGACGCTCAAGCTGCACCAGTGCGGCCTGCCCAAGCTGATGGCGCTGGAACTGTTCAAGCCTTTCATCTTCTCGCGCCTCGAAGCCATGGGCATCGCGACGACGATCAAGGCCGCCAAGAAGGAAGTCGAATCCGGCACGCCAGTGGTCTGGGACATCCTGGAAGAGGTCATCAAAGAGCACCCGGTCATGCTGAACCGTGCGCCAACGCTGCACCGTTTGGGCATCCAGGCCTTCGAGCCGATCCTGATCGAAGGCAAGGCCATCCAGTTGCACCCGCTCGTTTGCGCGGCCTTCAACGCCGACTTCGACGGTGACCAGATGGCCGTTCACGTCCCGCTGTCCGTGGAAGCGCAGATGGAAGCCCGCACGCTGATGCTGGCCTCCAACAACGTGCTGTTCCCGGCCTCGGGCGAGCCCTCCATCGTCCCGTCGCAAGACGTGGTGCTGGGCCTGTACTACGCCACCCGCGACCGGATCAACGGCAAGGGTGAAGGCCTGGTGTTCGCCGACACTGGCGAAGTGCAGCGCGCGCTCGACGCCAATGAGGTCGAGCTGGCTGCGCGCATCACGGTGCGCCTGACCGAGTGGGCCAAGGACAAGGAAACGCGTGAGTTCGTGCCTTCCACGTCGCTGGTGGAAACCACGGCCGGCCGTGCGCTGCTGTCCGAGATCCTCCCCAAGGGCCTGCCCTTCAGCAACATCAACAAGGCGCTGAAGAAGAAGGAAATCTCCAAGCTCATCAACGTGAGCTTCCGCAAGTGCGGCTTGAAGGAGACCGTGGTCTTCGCCGACAAGCTGCTGCAGAACGGTTTCCGCCTCGCCACGCGCGCCGGCATTTCCATCTGCGTGGACGACATGCTGGTGCCGCCGCAAAAGGCCGGAATCATCGAGCGTTCCGAGAAGGAAGTGAAAGAGATCGAACAGCAGTACGTGTCCGGTCTGGTGACGGCCGGCGAGCGCTACAACAAGGTGGTGGACATCTGGGGCAAGGCCGGCGACGAAGTGTCGAAGGTCATGATGGCCCAGTTGGCCAAGCAAAAGACGATCGACCGCCACGGCAACGAAGTGGACCAGGAGTCGTTCAACTCCATCTACATGATGGCCGACTCCGGCGCCCGCGGCTCCGCAGCGCAGATTCGCCAGCTGGCCGGTATGCGTGGCCTGATGGCCAAGCCGGACGGCTCCATCATCGAGACCCCCATCACGGCGAACTTCCGTGAAGGCCTGAACGTGTTGCAGTACTTCATCTCCACCCACGGTGCCCGTAAGGGCCTGGCGGATACGGCGCTGAAGACGGCCAACTCGGGCTACCTCACGCGCCGCCTGGTGGACGTGACGCAGGATCTCGTGGTGACCGAAGAGGACTGCGGCACCTCCAATGGTTCGCTGATGCGCGCCATCGTCGAGGGCGGTGAAGTCATCGAATCGCTGCGCGACCGTATCCTGGGCCGTACCACGGCCGACGAAGTGCTGCATCCCGAAACGCGCTCGGTGTTGGCTCCTGCCGGCCAGATGCTCGACGAAGACCTCATCGAGGAGCTCGAAAACGCGGGTGTGGACGAGGTGAAGGTTCGCACGGCGCTGACCTGCGAAACGCGCTACGGCCTGTGCGCCAAGTGCTACGGACGCGACTTGGGCCGTGGCGGCCTGATCAACCTCGGCGAAGCCGTGGGTGTGATCGCTGCCCAGTCCATCGGCGAACCCGGCACGCAGCTGACCATGCGCACGTTCCACATCGGCGGTGCCGCTTCGCGCGCTGCCATCGCGTCGAGCGTGGAGGCCAAGTCCAATGGCGTGATCGGCTTCAACGCCACGATGCGCTACGTGAGCAACACCAAGGGCGACCTGGTGGTGATTGCCCGTTCCGGCGAGATCGTCATCCATGACGAACATGGCCGCGAGCGCGAGCGCCACAAGGTGCCTTACGGTGCGACGCTGGCGGTCAAGGCCGACCAGACGGTCAAGGCCGGCACCATCCTCGCCAACTGGGACCCGCTGACCCGCCCGATCATCACGGAGTTCGCCGGCCAGGTGAAGTTCGAGAACGTCGAGGAAGGCCTCACGGTTGCCAAGCAGGTGGACGATGTGACCGGTCTGTCGACCCTGGTCGTGATCGATCCGAAGCGCCGCGGCTCCGCCAAGGTGGTGCGTCCCCAGGTCAAGCTGATCGACGCGCAGGGCCAGGAAGTGAAGATTCCCGGCACCGACCACTCGGTGACCATCGGCTTCCAGATCGGCTCGCTGATCCAGGTGCGCGATGGCCAGGACGTGGGCCCCGGCGAAGTGCTGGCGCGGATTCCGGTCGAAGGCCAGAAGACCCGCGACATCACCGGCGGTCTGCCCCGCGTGGCCGAGCTGTTCGAAGCCCGCTCGCCCAAGGACAAGGGCATGCTGGCCGAAATCACCGGCACGGTGTCCTTCGGCAAGGAAACCAAGGGCAAGGTGCGGTTGCAGATCACCGATCCGGACGGCAAGGTCTGGGATGAACTGATCCCCAAGGAAAAGAACATCCTGGTGCACGAAGGCCAGGTCGTGAACAAGGGCGAGTCCGTGGTGGACGGTCCGGCCGATCCGCAGGACATCCTGCGCCTCTTGGGCATCGAAGAGCTGTCGCGCTACATCGTCGATGAAGTGCAGGACGTGTACCGCTTGCAAGGCGTGAAGATCAACGACAAGCACATCGAGGTGATCGTTCGCCAGATGCTGCGCCGCGTCGTGGTCGAGGCCCCGGGCGAGTCCAACTACATCGGTGGCGAGCAGGTCGAGCGTTCGGAGATTCTCAACACCAACGAGGCGCTGCAAGCCGCAGGCAAGATCCCTTCGACGTACAGCAACGTGCTGCTGGGGATCACCAAGGCTTCGCTGTCGACCGACTCCTTCATCTCGGCCGCTTCCTTCCAGGAAACGACCCGCGTGCTCACCGAGGCTGCCATCATGGGCAAGCGCGACGAGTTGCGTGGCCTGAAGGAAAACGTCATCGTGGGTCGCCTGATCCCTGCCGGTACGGGCCTGGCCTACCACCAGGCACGCAAGGCCAAGGAAGCCATGGACGACGCCGAGCGCCGGGCCATTGCCGATGCCGAAGCCGCTGAGTTGGCTGCCACGACGGAAGACACGTCCGACGTCGAAAGCACCACCAGCCTGGGCGACGCCACGGCTCAATAAGCCACGGCGCGCTCCCTGAAACGCTCCCGCTCTGCGCTTGGCAGACCGGGAGCGTTTTCTTATCTGTTTCCTTTTTTGCACCGGGCCCGCGGACTCCTGCGGGCTCGGCAGACGCAATGCTGCCTTCCTGGATCTTTCTTGCTCTGCTGCTGTTCTGGGCTGTGGGGGCCTACAACCGGATCGTGCGATTGCGCTCGGCCGCCATCCAGGCCTTCGGAGGGCTGGACGCACACCTCATGCGCATGATGGCCATGCTGGGTGAATACGAGGCCGCCCAAGGTCCGGCGCCTGCGGCCCATGCCGATGCGCGGGCGGCGCTGTGGGCCGCCACCACCCAATTCGGTGCTTCGCTGGCGGTCGCCCGGGCCCGGCCGCTGGATGCCGGCGCTGGCGCAGCGCTGCTGACGGCGCGCGAGGTGCTCGAGGCCGCGTGGCTGGCCATGGTGCGGGTCGCGGAGGTTCCGCAAGCGCCCGACGAAGGCGCGGCGCTTCCCCTGTGGGCGCAGCGATGGCAGGAGCTGGTGGCCCAGAATGCGCTGGCCACCCGGCAGTTCAACGATGCGGCGCTGCTGTACAACCAGGCCATCGGCCAATTTCCGGCGCGCCTGCTGGCGTGGCTGTTCGGGTTCAAAGCGGCAAGAACACTGTAGGCTGCATCCCCACCCATTCATCCTGCGGGAGGAATGGGGCATTTCCATTCCACCAGGGCGTGGCCGCCTCCATGGCGTCCGCAACCGGCTTTTCCTTTTTCACGACAGGCTCAGACAGAACATGACCGCCCCGCAGCCGAAACCGCCCTCTCGTTTCTTTCCGCCCCCAGCGGAGGGCGAACGCCGCATGGAGCCCGCGCTTTGGCGGCAGCTGGACGCGGTGGTGACGGCGTTGCAGGCAGTGCGCGCCGGGCAGTCGGGCACGGCAGCCATTGCGGAGGTCGAACCGGGATTGCGGCCGGGGGTGCAGGCCCTCTTGTTCCAGGTGCTGCGCAATCTGGGCCGGGCGCAGGCGCTGCGCAAGCAACTGGCGCCCCGCAATCCGCCACCGCGGGCCGATGCGCTGCTGTGCACGGCCCTGGCACTGGCATGGGCGCCCGAAGAGGCACCCTACGAGGCGTTCACGCTGGTCAATCAGGCCGTTGAAGCAGCCAAGCGCAACCCTGCCTCGCAGGCGCAGGCGTCCTTCCTGAATGCCTGCCTGCGCCGGTTTTTGCGCGAACGCGATGCGCTCGTTGCTGCCACCGACAGCGATCCGGTCGCCCAGTGGAACCACCCGGCCTGGTGGATCGCCCGGTTGCGCAAGGACCATCCGCAGCATTGGCAGCAGATCCTGCAGGCGAACAACGACCATGCGCCGATGGTGCTACGGGTCAATGTGCAAAAAACGACTCCAGCGCAATATCTACTAGGGCTAGATGCTATTAATTTAGGAGCATTTGCTGCGGATGCGTTCGGCATCGTCCTGGAACGGCCGGTGGCGGTGCACCAGTTGCCCGGCTTTGCCGAGGGCCAGGTGTCGGTGCAGGACAGCGCCGCGCAGATGGCCGCTCCACTGTTGCTGCAGGGGCTCGATCTGGCGCAGCCGCTGCGGGTGCTGGACGCCTGCGCCGCCCCCGGTGGAAAAACCGCGCACTTGCTGGAATATGCGGGTGCCGCATCGCCGGTGAAGGTCGTGGCGCTGGAAATCGATGCCGACCGTGCCATCCGTATCCATGAAACGCTGGACCGGGTGGGCGTTCATGCCCAGGTCCTCGTGGCCGATGCGGGGCGGCCGCAGGACGGGTGGCTCGACGCCAGCGGGGGCGGGCTGTTCGACGCCATCCTGCTCGACGCGCCGTGCACGGCCTCCGGCATTGTCCGCCGCCACCCGGACGTGCGGTGGCTGCGGCGCGAATCCGACATCGAGCAGCTGGCCCAGCAGCAGGCCCGCCTGCTTGCTACGCTCTGGCCGCTGCTCCAGCCCGGCGGGCGACTGCTCTACTGCACCTGCTCCGTGTTTCGCGCTGAGGGCGAAGCGCAGGTGCAAACGTTTCTTGCGCGCAACACCGATGCGCATTTGCTCCCGTCTCCCGGCCATTTAATGCCCGGCAAAACGGACGAAAGCGGCGGCGTCTCGGAGAATCGTCCGGGTGACCATGACGGTTTCTTTTACGCCCTGTTGCAAAAACATGCCGGCTGATCGACCCGCTTCGCGCCCTGCCGCGTGGCTGTCGATGGCCGTGGCCGCGCTGCTGTGGATGTGCCTGGCACTGTGGTCGCCCGCGGTGCTGGCACAGCCCGATGCCGGCGACCTGCGCGTCGAAGCCAACGACGAGGGCCTGTACCTGTCCACCACGCTGCATTTCGACTTGCCCGAGCTGGCGGAAGACGCTCTCTACAAGGGCATCTCCATGTACTTCGTGGCGGAGGCCGATGTGGTCCGCGAGCGCTGGTACTGGTATGACAAGGCCGTTGCCCACTCCGTGCGCTACCTGCGCCTGAGCTACCAGCCGCTCACGCGCCGGTGGCGCCTGAACCAGTCCTCCACGCCATTCGCCAACACGGGCCTGGGGGTGGCGCTGGGACAGAATTTCGATGAACTGGGCGACGCGCTCTCTGCCATGCAGCGCATCAGCCGCTGGAAGATCGCCGATGCGGAGGAGGTCTCGGGCGGCCCCTACACCGTGCATTTCCAGTTTCGCCTCGATATGTCCCAATTGCCCCGTCCCTTCCAGATCGGCGCGGTGGGGCGCTCGGGCTGGGACCTGATGCTGTCGCGCAGCGTGCGCGCCGTGCCAGAGCGCGCGCCATGACCGACGACCACAGCGTTCCGCGCACGCCCCAGCAGACCCGTGCCTCCCGCTGGGCCCTGGGCGTGGGCGTGGCGATCATGTGCGCGATCGGGCTGGTGCTGCTCTTTCTGCTCACTGTGGCCACCAACAACCGGGCACTTTACGAGCGCAACTACGGGTGGCTGTTCGGCCTCAACGTTCTCATCGCCCTGCTGCTGCTCGCCGTGCTCGTATGGGTTGTCGTGCGCCTGGCGATGCGCCTGCGGCGGGGTCGGTTCGGCAGCCGCCTCCTGGTCAAGCTGGCGGGCATCTTTGCCGTCGTGGGGCTGTTGCCCGGCCTGCTGATCTACGTGGTGTCCTACCAGTTCGTATCCCGCTCCATCGAGAGCTGGTTCGACGTGAAGGTGGAGGGCGCCCTGGCCGCCGGCGTCAGCCTGGCCCGGGTCACGCTGGATACGATCGCCAGCGACATGGCCACGCAAACGCGCACCGCCAGCAGCCAGCTCGCGCAGGTGCCCGACGCGGGGGCGGGTGTGGTGCTCGAACGCATCCGCGACCAGCTCGGGGCCAGTGACGTGGTGCTGTTCAGCACGTCGGGCCAGCCCGTCGCCAGTGCCGGGCAGTCCCGCTTCGACCTCAGCCCCGAGCGGCCCAGCGCCCAGTTGCTGCGCAACGCGCGCCAGCAGCGCGCCACTTTCCAGATCGAGGGTCTGGACGACATCGCCGATCCCGCTGCAGTGCAGAACGCCCGGGTCAAGACCCTCGTGGCCGTCGGCAACGCCAGCGTGGGACTGCTGGTGGAGCCCCGCTACCTGCAGGCCACGCTGCGGCTTCCGCAAGTGCTGGTGTCCAACGCCATCGCCGTGCAGGAGGCCAACCGGGAGTACCAGGAGCGCGCCCTGGCCCGCGAAGGGCTGCGGCGCATGTACATCGGCACGCTCACCTTGAGCCTGTTCCTGGCCGTCTTCGGCGCCGTGCTGCTCGCCGTCCTGCTGGGCCGCCAACTGGCGCGCCCCCTGCTGGTGCTGGCCGAAGGCGTGCGCGAGGTCGCATCGGGCAACCTGAGCCCCAAGGCCGTGCTGCAGGGCAACGATGAACTGGGCGGGCTGACCCGGTCCTTCGCCGTCATGACCCAGCAACTGGCCGATGCCCGCAACGCCGTCGAGCACAGCATGGACGAGGTCGATGCGGCGCGGGCCCACTTGCAGACCATTCTCGACAACCTCACCGCGGGCGTGATCGTGCTGGACGCCGAGGGGCGCATCCGCTCCACCAACCCCGGCGCCACCCGCATCCTGCGCGCCCCGATGGCGGCCTTCGAGAGCCGGCCGCTGGCTGACGTGCCGGGTCTGGCCGAATTCGCCAGTGCCATTCAGGGCCATTTCGAGGCTTTCCTGGGCGACCGTGAGCAACACGGGCTGGACCATTGGCAGCATTCCTTCGACCTCTACGGCTCGCCCGCCTCGGGCGTGGCCGCCAGTGGCACCAGCCTGGTGGCGCGGGGCGCCGAATTGCCCAACGCACTGCGCTTGCTGGTGTTCGACGACATCACGGAAATCGTCTCGGCGCAGCGTGCACAGGCTTGGGGCGAAGTCGCCCGGCGCCTGGCCCACGAAATCAAGAATCCGCTCACACCGATTCAGCTGTCCGCTGAGCGCCTGGAAATGAAGCTCTCCGGCAAGCTGCAGGACCCTGAGCAAGCCGTGCTGACCAAATCCGTGCGCACCATCGTCGATCAGGTGGATGCGATGAAGCGGCTGGTCAACGAGTTTCGCGACTACGCCCGCCTGCCGGCGGCGGAACTGCATGCGCTCGACCTGAACGCCCTCGTCACCGACGTGCTGCAACTCTACGGCGCCGAGAACGCCACCGTCCCCGTCGAGGCCGAACTCGATCCCCGTTGCCCGCCGATCGCGGGCGATGCCCAGCAACTGCGGCAGGTCATCCACAACCTTTTGCAAAACGCACAGGACGCCAGCGAGACCCCGCGAGAGCAGGCGGAGGCTGGCGGCGGAACTGTCAGTGCGCCCGTGCGCATCACCACCCGCTGGAGCCAGTCATCGCGGCGCGTGCGCCTGACGGTGACCGACAGCGGAACGGGATTTCCCAACCACATCCTTCAGCGGGCATTCGAACCGTATGTAACCACCAAGCCACGGGGCACTGGCCTGGGACTTGCTGTAGTGAAAAAGATCGCCGACGAGCATGGGGCCCGTGTCGATCTTGTCAATCGGGTGGAAGAGGGGGTGGTGCTTGGCGCACAAGTGTCGCTATCATTCGCCCCTGGCCACGTGGTGGCACATTAACAACACTTGGAAACGTATCGCGAGGCTGATCAAAACCCATGGCAAACATACTGGTGGTGGACGACGAACTGGGCATCCGTGACCTTTTGTCGGAAATTCTGAACGATGAAGGGCACAGCGTGGACCTCGCAGAGAACGCCACGCAGGCCCGCGCCGCCCGTGCCGCCAATGCGTACGACCTCGTGCTTCTTGACATCTGGATGCCCGATACCGATGGCGTCTCGCTCCTCAAGGAGTGGGCCATGGCCGGTACGCTCACCATGCCCGTGATCATGATGAGCGGCCACGCCACCATCGACACCGCGGTCGAAGCCACCCGCATCGGCGCCTTTTCCTTCCTGGAAAAGCCCATCACGATGCAGAAGCTTCTCAAGGCGGTCGAGCAGGGCCTGGCGCGCAGCGCCGCGCAGCCGGCTGCATCGGCCACCGCGCCGGCTGCTGCCACCCCGCCGCCTGCGATGGCGGCCCCCGCTGCACCCGATACCCAGGGTGTGCCGGTGGCGCCTTTGCCCGTGGTCGCGAAAGACCCCGGTCCGCACGCGCACCAGGGGTTCGATCTGGACCGCCCGCTGCGTGAAGCCCGCGACGGTTTCGAGAAGGCGTACTTCGAGTTTCATCTGGCGCGCGAAGGCGGCTCCATGACGCGCGTGGCCGAAAAAACGGGCCTGGAGCGCACCCACCTGTACCGCAAGCTGCGCCAGCTCGGCGTGGACCTGGGCCGCGGCAAACGCAATTAAGTCGCCTGAGTTTCAAAACGCCTCTTTTTTCTGGTTATAATTTGAGGCTTAGGCCCGGTAGCTCAGTCGGTAGAGCAGAGGATTGAAAATCCTTGTGTCGGTGGTTCGATTCCGCCCCAGGCCACCATGTCATGTAAGCCGCTATAGCTATGAAAGCTATAGCGGCTTTTTCGCTTTATTCCCGCGTTGGGAATTGACACTTCTTTCAAGGCGATCGTTTTTTTCTTGTTGCTGATGCGGGCAACTGTGCGTACAGTAGCTTAGTGGTCTGTGGATAACATGTCTCTTGTCGTTCCATAACCTGTGGATAATCTTGTATAACTCTTGGTAGGTGGCTCATGATTGCGCTTGAAACTGAGCTCCATGCGTATAGGGAGCAATTGCCAGCCATGTTGTCGCAGCATGAAGGTGACTACGTGGTGATCAGGGGCGATTCGCCTGTTCAGTTTGCTCGGACTTATGAGGAAGCCCTCACATGGGCTTATGCCAAATTCGGACTCGAAGCCTTTTTCGTAAAAAAGGTCGCGGAGGACCAGGACGTGGCTCACTTTGCGCGTGACTTGGGTCCGTGCCGCAGATAAGTGGTGGGTATGGGCCAAGTGGAGTCATCATTGACGTATGGATCGGCGTCAGTGATCCACGCGCGAATGCGATGAGGGCTGTTGGGCAATCCGTTCCTTCGCCCATCCGCCTGCCATTCCTGGTCGATAGTGGGGCTGACACCACCATGGTTAACGAGGACACCATGCGTAGTTTGGCAATCCCGCAACGCGGCGCACGCGACATTGTGGGCTCTACAACCCACATTGCGCCCACGACCTGCAACTCCTATGACGTGCGATTTGAACTCCGTACGCCTGGCGAGCATGCTCTCGTCCTGCCCGCCCTTGAGGTGCTCGCACGACCCTTTTTTAACGTCTCCATCTTCGGGTTGATCGGTAGAGATGTACTTGACAGACTGACCTTCACCATGGGACACGAACGTTTTAGGTTGGAATACTAGCCTAGCCCCTTGCGTACGGATATGCGCGAACGGTCGTAGATCTTTGCGGTGGTCTTCGCGTCGGCATGCAGCTCTGGCAGCGCACCATATTGCGCCTTGTGTTGGGTCGTGTAGTAGGCGCGCAGATCGTGGAACGTGAAGCGCCTTGGGATCACCTTGTCCTTCACGGCTGTTGCCATTGCCCGCTGCCAGGTCGAGGCGAAGCCCGTGTCTGTGTACGGGTTGCCATCTCGTGTTGTGAACACATGCAGGCATCCATCGGGCCGGGGCAGCGCGCGCGCGCGGCGCACTAGGTCTTCCATTGCCGACGTGATGACCACGTTCTCGGCTCGTTTTGCTCCCCCGTGCTGCTTCGCGCGCATCAGGCGGATCACGCTCGCCGCGCTGTCGATCTGCGGCAGCGTCAGGTGTAGAAACTCCACGCGGCGAGAGCCAGCCATTGCGGCGAACTCAGCCATCAGCGCGATGACCTTCCGCTGCTCCCCCTGGCTGGCCAGCCAAGCGATGAACCGGGCCAGCTCGGCCGGCTCGGGCGCCTCCGTGCGGGGGCTCTCAAGGTTGCGCTTTACTTGCTTGCACGGATTCACGTCAATGTCGCCGCGCTCTACCGCAACGGTCATCAGGTTTGACAGCAAGGCAATCTCACGATTCGCGCGCACCGGTGCATCGGCGCGCTCCACGCGCAGATAGCGGGCAATGTCGGCAGGGCGGATGATGCGCGCCGAGGCCTTGCCCATCACCTCCAGCAGCTTCACGCTGTAGATGGTGTAGTCCTTCTTGGTCTGGTCGCTCAGGCGCTTCCATTGGGGTAGCGTTTGGTATGTGCGCCAAAGCTCAAGTAGTGTCCCGCTGTCGTCTGCGGCACCGTTCATGTCCAGCACCTTCTGGATGGCTGCCCGTTTGTCCTGACCCAGGTTCACCGGTTTCCCACCCATGGGGTGGTATCGGTAGGTCACCTTGTCGCCGCCTTTGTGGGGCCGAGCCTCCATACGCGGCAGAAGGCCGAACCCCGACGCGCGGTCGCGCTTTCTCCCCATCATCGACTCCAGTTGAATCCGCCGGCCTTCTTCGTGGTGCCGACCCGGTTGAGACGCTCCTCTGCCATCCGACGGCCGACCAGTGGCAGCCCATCGGGGCGGCGCGGCAGGCTCTCCACGTCCAGCAGCAGGCACATGTGCCGCATCTGGGCATGGCGCTGGGTCAGCGGCGCGCACAGATCATCGATCTCGGCGGCTGTCAGGTGCGGAGTTATGGCGGCGATCGCTTCTGTCATCCCGTACCCCCTGCCGATTCGCCCTCGACCTGCTGCGAGCCTGCCCGCTCTACCTCGTACAGGGCCTGGGCCATTTCAAGCAGGCGCACGGGATCTGGCGCCCGGCCCGGTTCGCCCCTGCGGCCTGCGATCTCCAGGCAAAACTCCATTACCAATTCCTCCTGGCCGGGCGTCATGCAATCGAATTGGGGCTCCCACGTCGCTGCTGATGTGGCGCTGGGTGCGGCTGCCGGCGGGCGAGCATAGCGGTCCAGCGCGTTGACCGCAGCGCGCACGTACTTGGGCACCGCACGGGCCTTGTCGTGGGCCTGCACCATGCGCACCTGCGCGCTTTGGTCCAGCGGCGGATTGCCCAGCACGTCCGCGATGTTGCGCGCGGTGGCCACCAGCTCTTCGGGGCTCTGCCCGATCTCGCACTGCACCCAGGCCACGAGGCGGCGCAGGTGCTGCAGGTCAGAGCGCTTCATGGTATTCGCCCCAGTTGATTGTGAGAGCCAGCACCGGGCAGCTGAAACTGAGCCCTGTGCGCTGCTGGAATCTCTCCTGAGCGCTGGCCAAGGCGTCCTCGAGATCCTGCCGAGTTTCCTCTGCTGCTGCTTGCAGGTTGGCCATCACTGCCGCGGCCACTTGGCCAGGGCTTGGGTTCAGGTGGTCCATGCTCACCGTGGAGTTGGCTGCCTTCATAGTGCGGCCTCCCTGAGAGGCGCTCGGATGCCCACTTTTTCGAGTGCTTCTTTCGCGATGTTCAGCGCTTCGGCGGCTGCGCTGAAGTAGCTGCAGCAAAGTGCATCGGATAGCCGGTCGAAGGTGAATCCGTTCGCGCATTCGAGGCCCTCGATCAAGTCGATCAGTTCGCTCGCCTCAAATGTCCGCCAGCGCAGATCGTCGGGGAGGGGTGCGTCCGTTCTCATGATCTCCAGGTGCAGGCCTTTCAGCAGCCACTGCGCGTGCTGAAGGGCGCCGTGGAGGCCGTGCACAGCCCCTGGTTCATCAACGCCCGCGTCCCCCCCGAACAGGTGAACCAGTGTCTGCAACACAGCCAGGGCGTGATCCATTCGAATGAACAGGCTGTTGTGTTGATCTGGTGCGAGCGTGTACTGGACGACTTGGGGCTGTTCTTGCCGGGCGTGCTCGCCCCGTCCGGGGACGTGCTCCGTCTTGGAGGGCGGCGAATCGGTGAGCGCGTCCAGGAGAGTGTGCGCCGCGAGGATGGAATCGAAGCGCTCTTTGGAGGTGTCCACGTCGAGCGCCCTTTGCGCAGCATGGGTTAGCGCGCGGATTGTGCGCAGGCTTTCACGATCAGAATCGGTTTTTATCTGCTGCAGACCTTCAGCAACGTTGAACGCGGCAAGGAGGATATGGCTGGCTTCGTCGGCTCGGTCTTCAACCTCCGTGGCGCACCATGCGGATTCAAGCGCGCGCGTGAGTGCATCGATGGTCGCTGTGGGGGTCGTCTGCAGCACCTGCTTGGCTGCAGGCGTAACACGGGTTTTTCGAGGGGGTGCAGTGGCGACGGCGTTCATGCTTTCAACTCCATGCGCATGTCGCGCGCAACCAGGCCGGACAGCGTGCGCACCTGCCACTCTGTCAGACCGCTGATGGTGATGGTCCTTCCGGCCTCGGGCTGAAGGTGGATGTATGCACCGCCCTCGGCCTCGCCGATGCCGGTCACCCGACCGACCTCCAGGACGCCGGGCCGGTCGTAGCGCTCGCGCCGGTTGTAGATGCCATGCACCTTGCCCAGAATCTGGATTCGCTCCCATTCCTCGGTCGGGATCGGTTTCCAGCCGCGCGACTCTCCGTGCACGAAGCGCTCGAACTGGCCGTTGCTTCGGTGAATTTCCTGCACGCATGTCCATCGGCTGGAGAATGGCCAGCAGCCCGGCGCTCCGACAACCTCACCGGCTGGCGGACTGTGGTGCAGCAGATATCGCCCTTCGCCGCGGTACTCGCGCACGTCGAAATCGATGTCGAGAACGTCCCCTTTATCGGCCTCTGGCCAGGCCAGATTTTCATGGTCCACCACCAGGTGGCGGCCGGCCCCATAGCCGAACGGCTGGGGCAAAGGGGTGACCTCCGCCACTACGCGGGCGGTGCTGGCGCGGGGCTTGCGAACCCCCGATGGGGTGTCGATCACAGCGTTCATGCTGCAGCCCTCCGCAGCTTGCTCGCGGGCTTATAGACCTCACGCACCACGCCATAGACGGTGATGCGCGATTGCAGGTCTGGTGACACTGGCGCCCAGGCCTGCGCGGCTACGTCCAAGCCCCACAACCTGCAGCCCTCAGTGTCAGGCCGGATCTGGAAGCGACGCGCCCCGTGCCAGCGGGCTCCATCTTCGTGATCGATCGCGATCAGGTAGAGCCCGTCGTGTCGGAAGGTTCGTCGGTCGAAATCGACCTCGATACAGTCTCCCGACTCGATTTCAGGGTGGCACAGCGGGGCGTGCACCTGCACCAGCTGCTGGCCGAAAAGATGGGCGAGATCGTCCGGCGCTGCTATCCGCTCCACCGCCCGCGCGGGCAGGCCCGAACCGCGCGCCTCGCGGTTCGCACTTGGGCGTTCTGCTACAACTTTCATAGCTTCCCCTCTTTTGCAGCCGCGCGAATGCGCTCCTTGCGAGGCTTGCACTCATCCAAGTAGTGGTTCAGCGACTCCTTTCCCTTTTTGCTCAGGCGTTCATACACAGGGTGTGCGCGAAGCTGGCTCGCGGTCACAGTGACGTTGCGGCCGGTTTCGTCGCGGACTGTGTACTCATCTTCGGTGCTTTCAGGCATGAAGGTTCCGACGTGCTGGATTGCCCCGATCAAGGTGTTCAAGAGTGCGGGGTCATCGACCATCGACTGGTGGCTGTGAACGTGGACTCTGGCGACAAAAGCGTCTGGAAAATCGACCTTCATCCGATCCACGACGGTGGCGGCATCTGCCCAGGACAGGTGCCGGAACTCCAGCCGATGGCCGTGGGACGTCCACGCTTCGTAGCGGTACTGCGATCCGCCGACCTCAGCGAGATGCAGCCAGTCCTTCAGCAGATGGCGCTTCTCGGAAAATTCATGCTCGGCCGCGTTGTGCCGGCCTTGATCCTTCAGGCGTTCCACCGCCCACTCGGGCAGCGGCGCTACCGGGTGAGGGTGGATCCTGTCGCGACACTGGTGTGTCTCCAGCACCGAATCGATGACGGACCACCAGTGGACGCCGATTTCTCCGATGCGCTCCAGAACGTCCTGCGCGGTGATAGGGTCGGGCAGGGCTGGCTGGGGCCTGCGCTTGTTTGGCGAGAGGCGGCTGGTGGGTGTGCCCGTGGTGGGGCGGTTGCCTGCCGTGGTTGCGGGCGCGGGTGTCCCTGCGATACGATTCGCCATGATCTGAATTCCTTGCTATGGTTTTTGATCTAGAAGCCCTGATGCGCTCTCACCTGCATCGGGGCTTCGCCGTTTTGGCCGGTTGCCTGAAAAGTGCAACCGTTCCTGCCGCTGGAGGCGGCGGTGGGCGCGGTCACAACAGTGCTCCTTGCGGCTCGTCTGGGCCCTTCGGCAGCTTCTGGGCGAACACACCCTTCGCCTTACCGCGCTGTGACCTCTCTTGCGGAAGGTTGTCGCGCACCAGAGGCACCACCGATTCCCACCAGTCGATTTGGATGCCGCCGTGATCGTTCATCGCTCTGAAATCGTGGGCCTCGCCGTACTTGGCTCCTTCTTCGGTGAGGGCGTAGCCGCTCTCTGTGTGCCGCTGCAGGCCCAGCGCGATCAGGACCTTGTTGACCACCTGCGAACTGACCTTCGCGCGACCAGTCTGCTCCGCAACGCGCGCACCGATCTGGGTAGGGTTCAGGTGGACCATGTGCTCCAGCGCCACGGGTGGGAGCGCCCGGCGAAACTCGCTGAAGTCAATGCCGGTGTGTTCCTGAAATGCCTTGAGCTTTGCGGCTGCAACCATGCCTAGCCGCACGCCCGGCACCTGCTTCAGTGCATCGCCCACGAAGTTGATGATCTTCACTTGCTCAAGTGGCGTGCGGCCACGCACGGGGGGGCGCTTGGCCTTCTCGGGCTGGGGCAGGGCGGCGGCTTCCTTGGCGCGGAAGTAGCCGGTAACCACCTGGCGCTGGACTTGCCATGCGAGATCGTCGGTGAACGGCTTCACCAGCATGGTGTAACCCTGCTCGGTGATGAGCATGCCCTTTGGGGTGCGCGGTGCGAAAGCATCGCCCAGCGACTGCGTACGAATTTCGTCCGCAGTCACCTCGAAGTAGTCCTCGCCTTCCACAAGACGATGCTTGTGCTCGTTGAAGTTGCGGCGCGCCGTGCCCTCCGGCCGGCCATGCACGGCGTCGATCTGCGCCAGCGTTGCGACCCGCTGGCCCTGGTACTCAATCACCTGCAGGGCGGTTTCGTTGATCTTGACGATGTTGCTCACTGCTGCTGTCCTTTCTGAGCGACCTCGCGCTCAAGCAAACGAACGATCAGGCTGTTCAAGCTCAAGTGCTCTGACTTTGCGAGCCCCTTCGCCTTTTCCTGAAGCGGGCCGGGAACACGAAGCGTGAACGTCACGCCCTGGGGCTGCTGGGTGTCCATACTCTTGTCCTCGTCGGCTTCAAAGTGAAGCCGCACAATTAATGTAGTTCGGCTTCATTTTGGTGTCAACACCATTTTGAAGCCGGCGGGTAAAATTCACCATATGGCTCAAGACGACTACATCCGCACAGCGCTGCGCGTCCCCCCCGACTTGCACAAGGAAATTCACGAGGCTGCTGACAAGGCCGGACGAAGCTTCAATGCCGAGATCATCGAAAGGCTTCAGCAGACCGGTCTTGAGGGGCGTCGCCTTGAAGCTGAGCAAGCTCTGAAAGCCACGTTTGTTGGCGTGCAATCGATGCTGTGTTTCCACCTCAGGCAGTTCTATGCGTTGCTGCCACCAGCCGCACAGGCAAAGCCTGTCAATAAAGCTGTGCGAGACATGGCAATTGCAATCGGGCATGGAACACCGGACGACATTGTTCGAACGATGCAGACCTATTTCAAATTGGACAGTGCCAAGTCCGTTGAGCACATCGCGCATTCGATTCACGAAAGCCGTACGGTCATGGATGCCGCCATTCAAGCGGCCCCAGGCAATCCCGAAGAACTGCAGGAAATCGCCAAGGATCTCAAGGCTGAACCCTGATCCCACTACAAAATCTTTGTAGTGCTTCACATCGTGGTCGTGCCATCGGGCAGCAAGGACATGGCTCATGATGGCTGTCCTCTCTGTTGGGTAGTGGAAGTGCGCTTCCCCTTGAAGGTGGAGCGCGAGAGATGGGCTTGAACTGCAGGAAGCCCAGACAGTCTTTTGTAGGTGTGCTTTTCTTGACGCGGCACTCGATTGCCAATCTTTGGGCGCATGTCCAAATGCGCGGGTGGCCAGCCCGCCTTAAGGCGTAGATCCAGCGTCCCCTCTGGCACTCTGAACTTTTCCGCCCATTCCCGAAGCTCACGGACTTCGCCTTCGATTTCCCAGAACACGGTCCCAACGGGTGTGCCGATATCTTCTGGTTTGCGCCAGCGGCGGCATTGAGCCCGATCTGTGATGCTCATGCGTGCCCGCATCGCACGGTCGCGCGCATTGTCTTTTGCAGTGCCCAGGTAAAGGTGGTCGGGGTTACAGCAGTTCGGCACATCGCATTTGTGCAGAACCCACCAATTTCCATTGGACAGCGCGGAGGGACTGATTGGACCGTGCTTCAACTCGTAGGCCAGTCGGTGTGCAGAGAAGGAAAAGCCCCCGGCACTGACCAACTGATAGCCATTTGAATACCTGCCACGGCCGATAAGAAGGTGGCAACCGCCTTCCGCCTGGGTTAGTCGGCTGGCCAGTTTTGATCTTACTTTTTCAACCTGCCAGGGCTCGAGCAAGGCGATGGATTTCATGATTTCGGCCCTTCCTGCTGCGATGGCTGGGCGCGAGCAAACGCTTCCTCTAACAGCCGGTTTGCGATCCAGCCCTGGCTGCGTTCCTGCTCTTTCGCCAACTGGGTGATCCATGCCTTGAGTTCTGGACGGACTTTGTGTTGTATCCACCCAGGCGACTTAGCTGTATCCTCTGCAGTACTCAATTTAAGCTCCTCTACGACGTTTCTAAGCGTTTATGTTGATTGTATGTAGTTTGAAGTACTTTTCAAAGTACTTTTCATTTAGTTCTCATGACTGATTACAAAGACTTTGCAATTCGGCTATCACTGGCGCGCAACCGAGCCGCGATGAGCCAGGGCGAAATCGCTCAGCAAGTTGGAATCACTCAAACGCAGGTGTCCCGATACGAAATTGGCAAGGCCTTCCCTCGGCCTGCGACACTGCGCGCTCTGGCGACGGCTTTGGGAGTTACTCCTGAGTGGTTGGTTAACGGTGAGGGGGACGGGCGACAGATGCTGGTGAAGGTCGGCGCGCCCAGAGGGGCTTTCAGCTGGCTCACGATTCACGGCGATCCCGCTACGCTGGACGGCTTTACGGAATTGGCGGCGAAGGAGGGGATGACGCCCGATCGATTTCTCGCCAAACTGGTCGCGGAACACATGACCAAACTCCAGGCGAAGGATGGCGCGGGCCCCGTCGAAGACAGTGACCTCGCCCAACTCAGCAAGAGAATTCGAGCTTTGGAGGCAAGGGTGGGAACGGGTGACGATGCCGAGCCCAAGGCCTGATCCCAATACAAAACTTTTGTAGTGCCCAATGTGCGCAGGTTCGCGCACCCCTACCGTTGTGGAAATCGCAATGGTTACCATCACACCACTCCCTTCGGCCAGCGCTTGCACTTGCACAAAACCGCTTCCGCTGCGGTTTTCCTCCCCCACAGTGAGGGCGGTATCAAAGCTGACGGGGTTACTGTTCGCGCCCAGCGTGACGAATGTCCATCTTGCAGCCGGATTTATCTGTAGCAACAAATAATCCTTGCGTTGCAAATTTAACGTTACTACAATAAATTCATGTTCACCGTGATCGAGACCCCCGAATTTGTCGCCTGGGCCTCGCAAGTCTGGTCCGATGAAGAGCGTGCTGACTTCATCAGTTGGATCGCGGTGAACACCGAAGCTGGTGACGTCATCCCGGGCTCTGGCGGGTTGCGCAAGGTGCGCTGGGCGCGGGCAGGGATGGGCAAGCGAGGCGGCGCGCGGGTGATTTACTTCACGCGCAACGAGCGCGGCGAGGTCGTTCTGATCTTGGTGTACGCCAAGGCCAAGTTCGACAACATCAGCGCCGATGTGTTGAAGGCCATCAAGGAGAAATTCGATGCCGAAAATCAAAGACCCTGAAGTGGCGCAGTTTGAAGCAGCTCTGCTGCGCAGCATGGACCAAGCCGTGCGTGGCGAGTACGCTGCTGTGCATACCTCGGAGCAGATTGTTGCGCGCAAGCGTGGGCGGCCAGCGGGGACTGTAAAGACTGACGCGAAGGTGTCTACCACCATTCGCTTTGACGCAGACGTGCTGCAAGCGCTCAAGGCCACGGGCCAGGGCTGGCAGACGCGGGCCAACGATTTGCTGCGGGCTGACATCAAGGCAGGGCGGTTGTAGGCGCCGCAAGCCTTCGTGGAAATTGCCAGGGCTGTCATCACCACGGCCTCCCTGCCAGCCGCTCCAGCAATGGCCGCTCGCGGTATTCGCCGAATGCGCCGTTGAAGAACTCGTTCGCGCCGTCGTGCACGATGCGGTCGAGCTTGGGGCTCGTTTGCATGGCGCGCAGGAAGGCCATGGTGTGGCACCACTTCAGCGGGCGGGTGGTGATCTCGTCGTCCTTGGTCGCGCTGTTCTCGAGATCCAGCACGCAGATCAGGCTATGGCTGCGGTCGCCATACTTGCGCACCATCTCGGTGTCGCGGTCAGCGGTGCCGCAGTTGATGGCCTCGAAGATCTGGATCCGGCTGGCCTTCTTGTCGAGCGCACTGCAAAGGCGCATCAAGTACTCGCCGATTTCGATCTCACTCGACCGCAATAGCAGTTGGCGCTCGGCAGCATCGGCCAGTTCGCTGATCGCGACGCCTTGCGTCGCCCCGTCTGGCGCGTTATCCCGCTGCCGCTCCCAGTAGTCGCGCACCCAGTCTGCGTCCTGTGTGCCCTTCACCACGCGTCGGGCGACGATCCGCAGACCCACGAGCTGCTTGATCAGTTGGTCGCCGCTTTCTTCTCCCGAAATGCTGAAGTTCATGGGCGGCTCCCACGAGCTCGCCACAGCAGGCCGGCGGCCCAGGTGACGGCATCGACAGGCCCAGCGCCAGCGGCGCGCCGCATGCCGGCCAGCCGGCAAAGAAGGATGACTTGCTTCATTTCGATGCTCCTTTCGTTCGGGTGACGGTGACGGGGGCGATCTGAAAAGCCGCGCCGTTGTTGATCTCAGCCTCGATCAGCAGGCTTCGCTTGGCCGGGTCAACGCCCGCAGCGGTCAGCTGTGCATGGCGAAGCGCGGCGTAGTGCTGGCGCAGGCGCTCCTTCCCCCCGATCTCGTTGCTGTTGCCCTCGCAAAAGGCGCACATGCAGCGCACTCCGGTGGCGCGATCCTGCCGGCCCTGAAGCTCTGCGGCTCGCACGGCATCGGCCGACGTGACGTTCTGCCGGCAGAAGAAGCGCAGGGCGCGGGCATCCATCGGAGGCATGCCGTGGCACGCGTCGAGCCGGACTTCGAGCAGGGCCTGCTGGCTCATGGATAGAGTTGTGGAGCTCATGCCCACCGCCACACTGCGCGGGCCAGCACGGCCACGATGAAAAGCGCTGCCATGGAGCCCATGAACGCGGCTGCCCACGCCCTTTGCGGGTTAGGGCGGCGGCATTCGCCCCGGGCAGCCTGGCTTTCTGCTTCTGCACACTGACGCTCATAGTCCCTTCGGGCGTTCTGAATTTCGCGCTCGGTAGTCATGCCGCTGCCCTTGCGAGTTCAGTACGGCGCATGCGCCGCGCCGGTGCTGTGGTTTTGTTCATTTCAGCCCTTCGAATTTGATTGATCCCATGCCTGCCAAGCCATTCCGAGCCATGCCCTGCCCAGCCTCGCCGTGCCTGGCCCCGCCGTGCCTGCCCTACCAAGCCACACCTCGCCTCGACGCGACTCACCGCGCCATGCCTCGCCTGCCAAGAGTTGCCGAGCCACACCCTGCCAAGCCGTGCCACACCTCGCATCGCCTGCCATGCCGAGAAGGTCATGCCGTAATGCCCTCTTTCGGTTGCAACTGCAGCGCTACCTGGTCGAGTGCTTCAAACACGCCCGCCAACTCCTGCAACTCGCGCCACTTGCGGCTGACTGCTGAGAGTTCGGCGTGGGCGCGTTTGAGCACCTGGGCCCGCATCTCGCCATCGTTCATCGCGCGCACCGATGATTCGTACACGCGCTCACCCGTACCTGTTTCGACGGGCAGGAAGGCGCGAACAGTGCGCGGCGGGGCCGATGCCTCGGGCTCTTCGAACACCACCGTCACGCTGCGAATCAGGTGTCCCGCCTGGTCGAGCCGATAGCGCTCGGCGGCCTTCGAGTCGTCCCATTCGAAGTGCGGGTGCAGCACACTGCTGGGCTGTGCTGCGTCGGCCACCACCGACTCGGGGGTGAGGCCGTTTGCTTTGCTGCGGATCTGGTCGAGTCGTTCGCCGACTGCCTGGGCGTCACCGCTGATGTGCGCGCCGGCCTTGAATTGGTAGACGGTCTTCATGGGTCACTCCACATGAAACATGCCGAAGGAGCCATCGCGCTGGGGGCGCCACTCACCCACACCGATGGCGAATCCGCCGGTGTTGAAAAGGTTCACGATCTGCTCCGCGCTGAGCACATTGCGGTTGAAGCGGACCGTGATCTCGGCCGCCCATTGACGGAATTCGCCGCGGTAGCGAATGTCGGCCGTGCCCATGCCGACGCGCACCATGTCTTCCCGTGGCGCCGGCTCGCCTTCAAGCTTCACCATGTCGCCAACGATGTGGAATGCACCTCGGGCCTCCACCTTGGTGATGCCGGCGACGTGCGAGCAGGCATCGACCGCGGCGCTCTTGAATGCCACGGCGGGGAAGCCGTAGCCGCCGTCAGGGTGGCGGTACAGGGACTGCTCGTAGTCGGCCTGGGGGTCTTTGGCTTCCTTGGCCTGCTTGGCCTTTTTCATCTGCGCGTCGAGCATCTGGCGCTTGGCCTTCTCGCTCCATGCGTGGCAGATCAGCGGGGAGTCCCCCACCAGGCGAATGCGGATGACCTCGATGGCCAGGCGCGGAAGTTCGATCGCTTGCTCGGTTTTTTTGGCTACTGCCATGCTTCACTCCGAAACCGCCCGGGGTGGGCGTCTGGAATGAATTATTCCTAAAAGAATTTACAACGTCAAGCGCGAAGGAATATTTAAATTCTTCTCCGACTACTTACGTAGTTTTGGTCAGCAGGGCTCGATGAATGCATCGGGCGGCACGCTGCCCCCTACCCGATGGATCGAATCAACCTCTGCCGTGTCGAGCGTCATCGGTGCATAGCCGTCGTTGATCGACAGAAGCTGCAGCTCTTCAGGCCGTTGCCAGTTGAGTTGCTTCAGCAGCTTCCTGCCGTCGCGCATCCGCACCACCACGTCATTGCCTTGCTGAGCCTCGATGGAAGGCGTCACTACGATGAACTCTCGGGCTCGGTATCGGGGGTGCATCGAGTCGCCCTTGATTCTCAGGGCGTAGGCAGCCTCGTCTTTCGTCCAGTATTCAACGCAGCCTTCGCCGTGGCCGACGGGGTACTGCATCTCCTCCAGGTATCCGTCAGGCCCTGCCTTGACGTGTCCTACCACTGGGACCAGCCGTGACCGGCCGAGCATTGGGGCTGCCGCGACATTGGATTCTTCCGGTCTACGCGGTCCATCGCCCGTGTCCAGCCACTGCGGGTTCACGGCCAGAGCCATAGCCAAACGGATAAGGTTGGAGGTCTTCTGCGAGTCGCCGCGCTCCAACTTCGACACATCCGATTGTTTCATCTCGGCCCGCTTGGCCAATTCCACCTGAGTGATCCCGAGCTCCGTGCGGGCAGATCTGATGCGTTGGGCGAGTGTTTGCATAGACACCATTTAATCTCAGTTGAATATTCTTGCGAGACATGTAAAAATAGTCCGAAAGGAATATTCGCCATGGACCTCGAACCCCGTGATCTAGTGCTCGCGCTTAAGGCCAAGGGCTTTACGCAGAAGCAGATCCAAGCCGAAACCGGCATCCCTCAGCCCACCATCAGCAAGATCGAACGAGGCGACTCTAGGGACGTGATGTCCCGGAACTACCGGGCGCTCGTTGCCATGCACGCGAAGGTGGCCGGTGAAATGCCCGCGCCTGCACCAGTTGCAAGCGCCGAAGCTGCTTCTGCGGCGGGCTGACCAATGTCCATGCATCTCTTGGAAGCGCTGGTGGTGCCCGCCGGCTCAACGGTGATTCTTCGTACCGCGCAGCCCCTGTCGGACGCCGCCCGGGCCAAGCTCGCAGCCCATCTTTCCGCCGAGGAAGCCCGGACCGGGACGAAGTTCCTGGTATTCGCCGATGCGCACTGGGAAGCCATGGTCATTGGAGCGCCTGAATGAGCGCAGCAACCGCCCCAAGTGCTCCGATGAGCGTGGCCGCCAATGCCCAGCCGTTGCGCGCGATCCATCGCGCAAAGCGCCTGAGTGGCGGAGCCACCATGTGTCCTGGCGAGAACCAGCCTGGTTCGCTGAACGCGCCTTCCAGCCGTTCGTCCCAGTGCTTCGCCTTCCAGCGTTCCCAGCGACGCATATCCCACCCCCGTCAGTGCTTCGATCGCGGGATTGTGGCTGAGGCGGCTCATCGCCGGGCACCGCTCTGGCTCCGTGTGCCGGCGAGCACGACCCGGCTCGACTGGCAGCGAATCCGCAACTCCCCTGCCTCCCAGTGCATATCGAGCCGACTGGTGCGCAGCACCTGTGATCGCTCCCCCGTGTGTTGGTCAACGTTTTGCGAAAGCGCCGTGCGTGCGCTGGCGTGGAAGGTCTGGTTCAGAACCGGCTTGAAGGGGTTGGGGCGTGTGGTCATGAATCGAATGGTCGGCGTTCTGCTGGCAAAAACATATAGCAACAAATCGGAGCAACTGCTATGAGCCTTCTCGACGCGGCACGCCGCCTTGTCCGTCGCCTCCCTGGCGGGATCGAAACCAACGCTCAGCGCTTCGACGTCACCCCATCCACGCTGCGCCATCAGCTTGCCGGAACAGGGGGCTATCGGTTCAGTTTGGAGAACGCCGAGCTGGCGACGCAGTTCGCGATCGAGCAAGGGGTGGACAACCCACTGGAGATCGTGAACACGCTGGCCAAGAACTGCGGCGCGATGGTCATTCCTCTCCCGGGGCTTTACGAAACCGGGGGCGGCACGATGAAAGACCTGGCGGCGGCGGCACACGAGTTCGCACAGTTCGTGAGCTTGGCCGCCCTCGCGCCGGCTGATGGCGTCGTCACTGCTAACGAGCTTTCTGCTGTGACCACCGAGCTTTCGCACCTGATCGGGTGCGCGCAGCGGGTGCGCGCAGGCCTGGCGGAGATGCATGAGGCAGGCAAGCCGAAAGCCGAGAGCCCGCATCTCGACGTTCCGGTCATTGACAGCGCGGGCCCAGAGGCCGCGCGCAGCAGCTGGACAGCAGGGCCCGGCACAGGCGCTGCGTGGGTCGGCCGGATGCAGGAGGCGTAGGCATGGCAGGCGAGTGGCTCAAGTTCGAATGCAGCCTGCCGGAAAAGCCGGAAACGCTGGCCATCACTGCATCCATGGGGTGGGACGACCCGGATCTGACCGTGGGCAAGCTGATGCGGCTGTTCCGCTGGTTCGACCAGCACACCTTGAACGGTAACGCTCTCGGCGTTACCCCGGCGTTATTGGATCGCATCATCGGCGTTACCGGATTCGTTGCTGCGGTCGCTGCGACCGGCTGGATCGTCATCGGAGACACCTTTGTGTCGCTCCATAACTTCGACCACCACAACGGGGCGACTGCAAAAAGCAGGGCGCAGACCGCGAAAAGGGTGGCAAAACACAAGACCAACGGGGGAGGTAACGCTGAACCTAACGATATAGGTAACGCATGCAGCGTTAGTGATGCGTTACCTAGAGAAGAAAAGAAAAGAGAAGAAGTAATACCAGCACCTAACGGTGCTTTGTCGGCAGAGCCGCCACATGGCGATCAGCCGAACCTGAACGGCGTACCCGAAGCGCCGGGGTCATCGCCAGGGCGGAGCGGGGTTCCGCCGTGCCCGTACGACCTGCTGCTGGGGCTGTACCACGAGCTTTGCCCGACCATGCCCAGCGTCCGAGCCGACCTCTTCAAGGACGGGAAGCGCGCCGACGCGATGCTGGCTCGCTGGAAGTGGGTGATGACGTCGAAAGCCGTGGTTGGGGAGCGCGCCGGCCAGCGAATGGCGACCACCAGGGAGGAGGGGCTTGCGTGGTTTCGGAAGTTCTTCGTCTACGCGTCGAAGTCGCTGTTCCTGCGCGGAGATGCGGCCCCGCGCGAAGGCGCCCGTCGCTTCGTTGCCGACCTCGGGTGGTTGGTGAAGCTCGAGAACTTCGAGAAGGTGCTCGAGGGCAAGTACCACGGCGACGTGCAGGAGGTCGAACATGCGTGACGATCGCCGTATTCCGGTCAGCCTTGAGTCGGAGGCTGGGCTGCTGAGCGGGCTGCTTCTGGACAACGAGGCGATCCATCGCATCCCAGGCCTGGACGCCGATGCATTCCACGGCCCCGTGAACGCGGAGGTGTTCCGCGCGATCCAGCAGCTGGCGTCCGCCGGAAGGCCGTTCGACACCGTGTCCGTGTACACGCACCTGCAAGCGATTGGCAGCGAGACGACGCTGATCGAGCTGAACGACATTGCCCAGTACGTGCCGAGTGCAGCCAACATCCGGCGCTATGCCGAAGTGGTGGCGGACCGCTACCGGCTGCGGCAGCTCATGGAGGCAGGCAGCGCGATAGCCGACATCGCCATGGAGCCGAACGCGACTTCGGCCGAACAGATTGACCAGGCGCAGATGATGCTCGCGAAGCTCGCCACCGTGAAGGCCAAGCGGGAGCCCCAGCACATAGCCGAGTCCCTTACCCACTACCTGGGGCTCCTGCAGGACCTGAGCGACGGCAAGAACCCGGCAATCCGAACGGGGATCGGGGGACTGGACAAGATACTGAACGGGGGCATGCGCCGCGGAGAGGTAATGGTCATCGGGGCTCGGCCCAAGCATGGGAAGACGGCGCTGTCGCTGACCATGGCGCGCAACATGGCGCGGGATCACAGCGTCCTGTTCCTGAGCCAAGAGATGCCGATCTCTCAGCTGATGCACCGGCACACTGCCGCCGCCGGGTCCTTCGATCTGGCGCGCATTCTGGCCGCAGACGCTGGGGACCACGACATGTGGGACGCGGTAGCAGACGCCGCGCGCCGCCTGGGCGACCTGAACCTGAACCACGATGACCAGTGCAGCCTCTCGCTCATGGACATCCGCCGGAAGGCGATCAAGGTCAAGCGTGAAAGAGGCCTTGACGTGCTGTTCGTGGACTTTCTGCAACTCATGGCAGGAGCCGGCGAGGAGAGCCGAAATCGCGAGCTGGATGTGATCGTCAACGGCATCAAAGCCCTGGCGCTCGATCTCGGCATCTGCGTGGTGGTGCTGAGCCAGATGAGCCGTAAGGCCGATGAGCACTACAGCCGCCCGGCCATGACCTACCTCCGCGATTCGGGCGCGATCGAGGCTGCTGCTGACCAGATCGCGCTGCTGTTCACGGACTGGGCCCACCCGTTGAGCAAGCGAAAGCCGGAGTTCCAGGGGTTTGCCGAACTCGAGATAGTCGCGCATCGCAACGGGCCCCAGGGGCTCGTGCCGCTGGAGTTCATCGGCAAGTACCAGCAGATGGGCGACTGGCTGCACCCGCTGCCTGTGCACACCCAATCCACCATGCCCGTGAGCCGCGGCGCGAAATTCTGAAAGGCAACCCATGTACGAATCACCCACCACCGCCCAGGCCGCGCCAGCCTCCATCGCCACGCACGCGCTGCTGTGGAGCCATAGCCAATGTGCGCTGCACGTTGAGCCGATTGCGGACATGTTGAGCTCCAATCGGCAGGCCTACACCCAGGACCGCGGCTCCGACTATGTGCCCATCTTTCTCGGCTGTGACGACGACTGCCGCAAGGCGGCGGAGGCGGTGCGCGACACCATGCATCGCCGCCAGACTGCCCGGAACTTTGATGGTCGGGGCTCCGGCATCGCAGCGCAAGAAGCCGGGGAGTGCCTAGCTTGAACTTGCACCTCACCTACTTGCTGCTGGTCTTTACGCTTTCCGTTTGCTCGCTGGCCCTTCGTTGGCACTTGGCCGCCACGAGACGCAAGCGGCATGAGCAGCGCCGTGCACGCCTCGACCGAAAAGCAGAAACCGAGCGCCGTGCTCGCAGCGCCCTTTGACTCCAGGAACCCGAATGTCTGACACCCCCACCCAAGAGCGGCCCAACCTGTCCGAGCGCCTGACGAGCGCTGGCAACAGCAGCGATCTGTCGGTGCGCACCGATGCGCGCGGGGACGCTGACTACCTGATTGCAGCTGGCACGACACCAGCACGGCTGGGCCGGTATATCTACTCGCTGATGGCCGAGTACGACGCATGCGCGAAGCCCCGGCCGATCACCGATGACGCCGTGCGCCGGATGAGCAAAGAGGTCAGCGCTGCGGACGAAAAGCGCTGGAAAGATCAGCTGCCAGCTTTGAAGCTCGACGGACGCGGCAGGCCCACGAAAGCGAGCGTTGAGGCTCGCAAGATGGCCGCGGCTCGTCTTGAGCTGAACAAGTGGCTGGCCGGGGAGCGCCGCCGTGTGCTGGGCCGCCTGCACAGCTTGCCCAAGCTGATGGACCCGCACTCAGGCCTGCTGCCCTGGGTGGTAGCCCGCGGTGGCAGCACGCCCGAGGGCAAGCTGCTGGACGTCCTGGGCTGGTGGGCCGATCGCCTCTGTCCGAGTTGCAGCGGGACGAAGAAACAAGGTGGCAGGACCTGCACGGCATGCCGGGGCGTGGGGCTGCGCGAGATCCCGCACGGCAAGGAAGGGCAGGCTATCTCGGAGCACATCGCCGCCCAAGTGGATCGCTCCCGTCGAGGTATCAAAAACGGGCTACCCGGCCTGCGGCAACTAAAATCCTATGCAGCTGGGCAAGACGGTGGCCGGAACGGACTGTGAGATTGGCTGCATGGGTGATCGCATCAATGCGGACCCTAGCGTGGCGATCCGACTTCATGTAGAATGCGGCCCTAGAGCGCAGGCGCCTTGAAATCCGCCTTGTACAACATGCTGAAACGGCCCCAGGCGGTGAGTCTGGCAAGCCTGAACTTGTTGGATGCGCTCGCCCTGAAACTCCCAAGCCCGCACGGTTCGCCCTGCGGGCTTTTTTGTTTGTCGCGGTGTAGCTCAGCCAGGTAGAGCAATGGGTTCATACCCCGTCTGTCGTCGGATCGAAGCCGACCACCGCAACCATTCCGCCGTGTGCCCGAGTTGGTCTAAGGGTGACGCGATGCAAGAGGGAGAGCGCGGCGCCGCGAGCCTATGCGTGATCCTGCCTGGGTTCGAATCCCAGCACGGCAACCAGTTCGCCACCACCGGGGCGCATCCACCACGCACCACACCGCCAGGGACGCCATGCCCCAGGTGGTGGCACCTAATTGGAGCTCAGCGATGGGACTATTTCGGGGAATCGTGATCTTCACCAGGCAGCTGGCCTTTTGGATATCCGTGCGGACTTGTGATGATCGTTCCCCACTCTTGCAGCGCTTCGGCAAGAGCGCTATCGGTTGCTGCCGTGGGCGCGTCCTGAGCAAAGGCTTCAAGGGCGGCATTGCTCGATTTTGCAATTACCCCATCGGCCGTCTTCACGTAAATGAATTCGATCAAATTCCTGCGGGAATCCTCGTGTGCCGATGCGGGCACAAAAAGATGAACGTTTGCCCGTGGGCCCAAGCGTATGGGGAGATGATGTCCAGAAACGCGAGAAGGGTGAAAGACTCCGTGTGTGGTGCCGCGTCCATAAATGAAGCCCATCTCTGCGATGGACACCTCAAAAGCACTGAGGTTTGTAACATTCAGCGAAAGCCGATAACCCCCCAAGTGCAATCTGGCAATTGAAGGCTCAACCTTAATACGAGCTTGGTCACGTCGTCGCTCGTGCATGAAGTTGAATGTTCCTATTGCTGCTGCATAAGTAGCTATGGCGAGCGTGCCCCAATCAAGGATTACCTTGGCGTCCATGCCGCCCTCCCGGCGATGGTTGTGTGAGAACTCCATCGTAAAGCCGGGAGGGCAGCCCTTCCGAAATCCCGCAACCAACTGACACGTTGCCCGCTCGGGGCATGCGTGAAGGCAAGCGTGGCCCCCAGCGCACCGCGGGCAAACGGACGCATCCCTTCGCAGCGTCAGCACCAACAGCCCGTAACCTCCCGGGCCGCTGGCGTTGCGAAGGGCTCTACTTCGGAGACCCCGTATGAACGACTACCTGATCGCCGCATCCGTCGCCATCGCTGCCACCCCCATCGCCGGCGGCGCTTGGCTGCTGTGGCGTGCTCGCAAGAGGCGCGATGAGGCGGCCATGCATGCCAGGTTTGAGCGGGAGACGCGGGGCTACGTGCACCGCGGCGAGGGCATCTTGCCGGTGGCGCTGGTTGCCGACGCGGGGAGCGTGGATGCCGGTAGCTGCGATGGCGGATCCTCCTGCTCGGCCTTGGACTGATGGCCACTCGCCCTCGCATCCCCGCCGCTGCTACCCGCATCAATATGGCCCAGGCCACGAGGATGCAGCAGGCGCCACGCATCGGGGCAACCTACCGCGACCGAGGTAGAGGCAGACAGGAGGCCCGGCTGCGCATCTGGCTGCGGGATGGCCCCAACTGCAAGGGCTGCGGCAAGCTGATCGACATCACGCCCGGCACGCCGGACCCCTTCGAGCTGGATCACACGGTCCCACTCTGGAAGGGTGGCAAGGACGCCGACCACAACCGCCAGTGCCTGTGCCCGGAATGCCATGACGCCAAGACCAGGGGCGAGGCGGGGGAGCGGGCGCAGGCTGGATACCCAAAGGATTGACCATGAAGAAGTGCAAGCAAGCCATCGCCGCCCTAGTGATTCACACCTTCGTTTGCACGATGCTCTACCTATGGAAGGTGCTCGGCGTCGCTGGCGCAGGCAATATGCTGATGGCGTGGTGCGCGCTGAACCTGGCTGGCGGTATCGGCTTGGTGCTGACCCACAAGGACACCGAACCCCCAACGCCCGCGGCGCTTCCCTTCGGCATCGCCCGCATCCTGTACCTGAGCGAAATGGCCGTGCTCCTGTGGTTCGGCCACTGGGTGATGTTCCTGTGCCTGGGCTTCACCTGGCTCATGTCGGCCGGATCGAACAAGCGTCGTCGGGATCATTGGGCGGCACAGGCTGCGAAGGTCTGACCATGGCATCCATCCGAAGCATCCGCGAACGCGGGCAATTGGCGCTTCGCCGTGGGCGGGCTTTCGACTGGGCTTTGAAGCGGCTCGGCTCCGGCCTTCGATCCGCCACGCTTGAAGCGTTCTCCATGCAAATCCCCGAACGGGTTCGCGGCCTGATTGATGGCTGTGGCGCTCAGACCGCTGTCGGCGCCGTGTCCATGCTGACCCCAGACGGTTGGAAGGTTCTCGGCATCACCACTGGTCCCTTGGCCCTGGGAGGCGCTCCAGCGGCCGCCTGACGCGACGCAGGGGCATCGTGAGCCGGTAGGAAAGGCAGAAGGGCAGGGGGGTGGGCGAAACCTTGAGAGGCTTGCCCCTGGATACCGCCCTGTTCCGCACGCGCGGAAAAAATCCCCTGCGTATGAATTCCGGAGGGGCGAAATTCAAAGAATTCAAAGGAGGCCGCCATGCCCAGAGGTGGTGCGCGACCTGGTGCGGGCCGCCCGAAAAAATCTGCACCGGCTGACGCGCCGAAGCCGGCGGAGCCAGCGAAGAAGCGGGCGCCCCGCAAGCCAGCGTCAGCGCCGGCGGTTGACGCGGAGGGCTTCAAGACCGATCCGAACTGGCCCTTCGGGCAGGAGAGGCCGCCGCCCCCGAAGGACCTAAGCGAGCTGACCCCACTGGAATTTCTCCTGCAGGTCATGCGGGACGAGGTTGAGGACAAGAGGACGCGGATTCAGGCGGCGCAGCTCGCCGCTCCGTACGTCCACCCCAAGAAGGGCGAGAGCGGCAAGAAGGATGAGAAGCAGGCCGCGGCCAAGCAGGTTGCGAGTCGGTTCGCCGCCGGCGCGCCGCCGAAGTTGGTCGCCGCTGGCGGGAAGAAGGTGTAACGCATGGAATGGACGACAGCCTGCGTCGATTGGGAGAGCAGGCTGGTCGAGGGCCGTTCGATCATCCCGGCGCCGATATACCGCGACGAGGCCGAGGCTGCGCTGGCCATCTTTCGCGAGCTGAAGGTAGTGGACTTGCCCGGCAAACCCACTTTCGGCGAATGCTCGGAGCAGTGGGTCTTCGACTTCGTGGCTGCAATTTTTGGCGCGTACGACGCCGAGACCGGCCAGCAGCTGATCCGTGAATACGGCCTGCTGATCTCGAAGAAGAACACGAAATCGACCATCGCCGCCGGCATCATGCTGACGGCGCTGATCCTGTGCTGGCGCGAGGACGAGGAACACCTGATCCTGGCGCCGACGAAAGAGGTGGCTGACAACAGCTTCAAGCCGGCGGCCGGGATGATCCGGGCCGACGAAGAGCTCTCCGCGCTGTTCCACGTCCAGGGCCACGTGCGCACCATCACCCATCGCCTGAACGGCAACAGCCTGAAGGTGGTGGCGGCCGACACGGACACGGTGTCAGGCAAGAAGTCCGGCAAGGTGCTGGTGGACGAGCTCTGGCTGTTCGGCAAGCGCGGCAACGCCGAAGGCATGTTTCTGGAGGCGCTGGGCGGCCAGGTCTCGCGCGACGAGGGTTGGGTCATCTTCCTGACCACCCAGAGCGACGAACCGCCGGCGGGCGTGTTCAAGGAGAAGCTGGGCTACTGGCGCGACATCCGGGACGGCGTGATCGTCAATCCCAAGGTTCTGGGCGTGCTGTACGAGTTCCCGGCCAAGATGGTCGAGCGCAAGGAATACCTGGCGCGCGAGAACTTCTACATCACCAACCCGAACATCGGCAAGTCGGTGAGCGCCGAGTGGCTGGCCGACAAGCTGCTGGAGAACCAGACCAAGACGGACGGCACCTACCAGCAGTTCCTGGCCAAGCACCTGAACGTCGAGATCGGGCTGAACCTGCGCAGCGACCGCTGGCTGGGCGCGGACTTCTGGGAAGCCGCGGCAATCCCGGTGTTCACGCTGGAGGAACTGCTTGAGCGCTGCGAGGTGGCCACCATCGGCATTGACGGCGGCGGGCTGGACGACATGCTGGGCCTGGCAGTGGTCGGGCGCGAGATCGGCACCGGCCGCTGGCTGGTCTGGACGCGCGCCTGGCTGCACCCGATTGCGCTGGAGCGCCGCAAGTCCGAGGAATCGCGCTACCGCGACTTTGCGAAGCAGGGCGACTTGGTGCTGGCGGAGCAGGTGGGCAAGGACATCGCCGATGTGATTGCCATCGTGTCGCAGGTCGTGGAATCCGGCCTGCTGGACAAGGCGGGCGTGGACCGCGCGGGGCTCGGAGGCATCTACGACGCGCTGGTGGGCACCAAGGACGAGCCCGGTCCTGTGAAAGAGGACCAGGTGGTGGGCATCCCGCAGGGGTGGCAGCTGCAAGGCGCCATCAAAACGGCCGAGCGCCACCTGGCCGCCAAGAAGCTGGTGCATGGCGGGCGGGCGCTGATGGCTTGGTGCGTAGGAAACGCGAAGGTGGTTGCGGTCGGCAATGCTATTTCGATCACCAAACAGGCCAGTGGTTTCGCCAAGATCGACCCGCTCATGGCCCTGTTCGACGCCATCTACCTGATGGCACTCAACCCGAAGGCGAGAGGCCGCTCTGTGTATGAAGAGCGCGGCTTCCGCTACCTGTAAGGACCAGCATGGGCATGTTCGACTTTCTCCGCCGGGGCGCCTCGGCGGAGGCGCCGCCGCGTCCGCGCGCGGAGGCAACCAGCACCATCACGTTCACCGGGATGGACGACCCGGCACTGCTGGAGTTCATCCGCAACGGGCAGCGCAGCTCGGAAATCACCATGCTGCGCAACACCGCGGCGCTGCGGTGCCTGACCCTGATCAGCAACGGGCTGGGCATGCTGCCCACGAACCTCTATCGCTCAGGCGACGACAAGGAAATCGCCAAGGATCACTCCGCCTACAAGCTTCTGCGCGTGAAGCCGAACCCCTGGCAGACGCCCATGGAGTTCAAGAGCCAGATGCAGGTACTGCTGGAGACCGAGGGCAACGCATACGCCCGCGTGATCCGCGCAGCGGGCCGGCCGATCCACCTGATCCCATTCGAGAAGGGCCGGGTCGATCCGAAGCTGGGCAGCAACTTCCGCATGCAGTACCGCTGCCAGACGGAAAACGGCGGCCAGATCACGTTGGACCAGGACGAAATCCTGCACGTGCGCGACCTCTCGCTCGACGGCGTGACGGGGCTCTCCCGCCGCAAGCTGTCCACCGAGGTGTTCGAGCTGGCCCAGGGCGCGCAGCGCGCCGCGTCGCGGGTCTTCGAGAAGGGCGTGATGGCGGGCGGCGCGATCGAGGTGAAGGAGGCGCTCTCCGACAAGGCGTATGAGCGCATGCGCAGCTCCCTCGACAACGACCACGCCGGCTCGGAAAACGCCGGCAAGTGGATGCTGCTGGAAGAGGGCGCAACGGCCGCGAAGTGGTCATCCACTGGCCGCGACGCACAGCACATCGAGAACCGCAACTTCCAGATCGAGGAAGTCGCCCGCCTTTACGGCACGCCTCGGCCTCTTCTGATGATGGATGACACCAGTTGGGGCTCTGGCATCGAGCAACTGGCCATCTTCTTCGTGCAGTACACGCTGGCGCCGCGCTTCGTCTCCTGGGAGCAGGCGCTGGAGAGATCGCTTCTGACGGACGCCGAGAGGGGCAACTTCTACTTCAAGTTCAACGAGCGCGCGCTGATGCGCGGCACGCTGAAAGACCAGGCCGACTACTTCGCCAAGGCGCTTGGCGCTGGCGGGCACCAGCCCTGGCACACCGCCAACGAAGTCCGCGACTTGGCCGACTACCCCGCCGACCCGAACGCCAAGTTCGACACCCTGGGCGATCCCTCGGGAAAGAAAGCACCCAATGAGCCTGACAAAACTCCCTGAGATCCGCGCCGATCACCGCCTGGGCGCCGCGCAATTCGACGCTCGGCCGGATGCGCTGGAGCGTTGGCAGCCGGAGGTGCGCGCCGCGACCGAGGGCGACAACGCCATCTCCATCTACGACGCCATCGGCGAGAGCTGGGACGGCACCGGCGTGACTTCCAAGCGGATCGGCGCAGCGCTGCGCTCAATCGGCGCAGGCAAGGACGTGACGGTCAACCTGAACTCCCCGGGCGGCGACTTCTTCGAGGGCGTGGCCATCTACAACCTGCTGCGCCAGCACGATGGCAAGGTGACGGTGCGCGTGATGGGCTTGGCAGCCTCGGCCGCGTCGGTCATCGCCATGGCGGGCGACGAGATCCTGATGGGCGACGGCGCCTTCCTCATGGTGCACAACGCCTGGGCGGTGGCCGTTGGCAACCGGCACGACATGCGCGACGCCGCCGACCGGCTGGAACCCTTCGATGTCTCCATGGCGAGCGTCTACGCCGCGCGGGCGGGCATCTCCGTTGCGGAGGCGGCAGCCCTGATGGACAAGGAAACGTGGATCGGCGCCGCGCAGGCGGTCGAGGACGGCTTCGCCACGGGCCTGATCGACAGCAAAGACATCACGAAGAACGCCAGCGCGCATGTCGAGCGCAAGACGCTGGCGCTCGTGGAGGCCTCCATGGCGCGCGCGGGGCACTCCCGCGCGGTTCGCCGTGATGCCTTCAAAGCCCTTTTCTCTGGCAAGCCGGGCGCTGCCGAAGAAACCGCCATGCCGGGCGCTGGCGAAGCCGCAGCACTGCTGCAATCCCTCACCAACTCCCTGAAAGTTTGACCATGAAGAAGTCTCTCGTGTCCCTGGCGGCTGTGGCCGCCATGCTCTCCATCGCCGCCGGCTCGGCCCACGCGATGGCTCTCCAGAAGGTGGCCGACTTGGCCGCCGCGCAGCCCGTGCCCCGAGGCATCCTGGCCGTGCGCGCCGACGCCGGCACCAGCCCTGGCGAAATCAAAGCCCTCGTGGAAGGCATGAATAAGGCGTTCGCCGACTTCAAGGCTGAGCACACCCGTCAACTGGACGAGATCAAGGCCAGCCGCTCCGGCGCGGACCAGGAGGCGGCGATCCAGAAGATCAACGCCCACCTCGATCGGCTGCAGAAGGAAACCGAAGACGCCCACACCAAGCTCGCCTCGGCCCAGATGGGTGCGGGCGAGAAGACCGTGGTGGACAAGGAATACAGTGCCGCGTTCCGCGCACACTTCGCGCGCGGTGAAGTTCAGGCGTCGCTGAACAAGGGCGTGGCCACCGAAGGCGGTTACCTGGCACCTGTCGAATGGGACCGCTCCATCACAGACCGCCTGATCGAAGTCTCTCCGATCCGCAGCATCGCCTCAGTGCAGTCGATTTCGACGGCTGGCTACACCAAGCTGTTCAACAACCGCGGCGCCACGTCCGGGTGGGTGGGCGAGACCGCTGCGCGGCCGCAGACCAACACGCCGACGTTCAGCCCGCTGACGTTCAAGCCGGGCGAGCTGTACGCCAACCCGGCCGCCACGCAGCAACTGCTGGACGACTCGGAGATCAACCTGGAATCCTGGCTCGCCAACGAAGTGGAGACCGAGTTCGCCTATCAGGAGGGTATCGCCTTCCTGAGCGGCACCGGTGCCAACGATCGCCCGAACGGCCTGCTGACGTACGTCACCGGTGGCACCAACGCAGCCACGCACCCCTGGGGTGACATCAAGACGGTGGGCTCTGGCGCGGTGGGTGCGATCACAGCGGATTCGTTGATCGATCTGATCTACGCGCTGCCCGACGAGTACACCGCCAATGCGCGCTTCGTGCTGAACCGCACCGCCCAGGGCGTGATCCGCAAGCTGAAGGACGGCCAGGGCAACTACCTGTGGCAGCCCAGCTATGTGGCGGGCCAGCCGGCCACCATCGCCGGCTACCCCGTGACCACCGTGGCCGGCATGCCCAACATCGCGGCCAACGCCATCGTGGCGCTGTTCGGCGACTTCAAGCGCGGCTACCAGATCGTGGATCGCACTGGTGTGCGCGTCCTGCGCGATCCGTACACCAACAAGCCGTTCGTGCAGTTCTACACGACCAAGCGCGTGGGTGGCGGTCTGCTGAACCCTGACGTGATCAAGGCCTTGAAGGTCAACGCAGCCTGATGGCGGGGGCGGGCTGCTGCCCGCCCTGCACGGAGAACACCCATGAAAGCAATCAAGGAATTCCAGGGCGTGCCCAACGGCGAGATCTACCCGGTGACGTACGCGCCCGGCGACGAGGTCCCGCCCGAACTGCATGCCACGGCGCGCTACTTCGGCGGCGAGGCCAGCACCGCTGGCCCTGCGGACCTCACGATCCCCGAGATCAAGGCCAAGCTGGACGAGCTGAAGATTGAGCACAAGTCCGGCATGTCCAAGGCCGAACTGCTGGCCCTGCTGCCCAAGGACTGAGCATGTCCCTTGTGTCTCTGGACCAGGGCCTGGCGCACCTGCGGGCCGACGCCGGCGATGAGGACGACCTGATCGCCCTCTACCTTGGCGCGGCCGAGCAGTCGGTGGTCGATTACCTAAATCGCCAGGTGTTCGCCGACCAGGCCGCCATGGACGCCGCCGTGACCGCTGGCACTGCGGGGCTTCACCCCATGGTGACGAACAAGGCGGTAGAGGCGGCGATCCTGATGACGCTGGGGCACCTCTACGCAAACCGCGAGCAGGTGGCGATCGGTGTGTCGGTGGCTGAGATGCCATTTGGCCCCCGGTCGCTCCTGCGCCCGCATCGCATCTTTCCGGGGTTTTGAAATGCTCGCTGCAGGATCACTCAATCGACGGATCACCATCCAGAAGCCGGGGCAGTTGCACGATGAGTGGGGCTCCCCAATCCCGGGCTCCGAGAACTGGGTCGAGGTGGCCAAGCCCTGGGCGAGCATCAAGAACCTGAGCGGCTTGGGCGCTATCAAGGCTGACGCGCAAGCCTCTGTTGTGAAGACGTCCATCCGCATCCGTTACCGCACCGACATCACTGCCGGCATGCGTGCGCTGCACGGAGCTACGGTGTACGACATCAATGCGGTGCTGCCGGACGAAGCTCGGCGCGAGCACGTCGACCTGGTTTGCGAGGTGAAGAAATGACGCGGACGGGTGCGAAGACGTTCAGTGCCGCGGTGGATACCGCAGGCCTCGATTCCTTGCTCGATCAGTTGGGTGAAGTGGCAGACGATGCGGTGCGCCCCTCGGCCCAGGCAGGCTCCCAGGTGCTGTACGACGAGGTGAAGCGCAACGTCGCCGGCCTTGGCCGAAAGACCGGCAATCTGGATGCCTCGATCTACCAGAAGTTCAGCCCGGAAAAGTCGCTGGACGGAAAGGCGGTCTACAACATCAGTTGGAACCACAAGAAGGCGCCGCACGGTCACTTGGTGGAGTACGGCTATCTGCAGCGCTATCGCTACCGTCCTGACGGAATGGGCCCCATGGTACGCCCGGGTATGGACGGCCAGCGCAAGCCCGGCCGCCGCGCTTCGCAGGCCGAAAAGGACGCCTATTACGTGACTCTCCCGACGCCGAAGCAGGTTCCTGCCAAGGCATTCGTGCGGCGCGCTGAGAGTGCCTTTGATCGCGCCTACAAGGCGGCCGAGGACGAACTGGTCCGCCGAGTCGCGGCGAAGGCAGGTGCTGCATGAGTCTTGAGACCGACCTGATCTCTGTTCTGAAGGCGCGCTGCCCGCGTGTCCACCTTGGCACAGCGCCGCACGACACGGCGACGCCTTACATCACCTGGCAGCACGTCGGCGGCGCTTCGCTGCGCTACCTCGACAACAGCCCGGCCGACAAGCGCAACTCCTTCATCCAGATCAACGCCTGGGCCGCGACGCCAAAGGCTGCGCTGGACCTGCTGCGCCAGATTGAAGACGACCTGTGCGCAGCCACCAACTTGACGGTCTCGCCCCAGGGTGAGCCGGTCGGTGCCTATGACGACGGCGACACGCTGAAGGGCGCGCTGCAGAGCTTTTCCATCTGGGGCGCGCGCTCATAAAAACCGGCAGAGACCGGACTCGCTAAACCGCCGCAGGGCGGTTTTTTCGTTTCTTAACCATGAAAGAGCATGTATGCAAGAAATCAACGAACTCGTCTCTCTCGCAGATGGGAGGCCCGTCACAACGAGTCGGCAAATGGCCAAGCGCTTCAGGAAGCGCCACGACAACATCCTCCAGCTTTATCAAAAGCGTGTTCTCGGTCGGCACTCCGAGGAATTCATCGCCCTGAATTTTCAGGTGGTCGATTACGTGGACGCCAAGGGCGAGTCTCGCCCAGAGCTTCTGATGACGAAAAACGGCTTCATCGCCATGGCGACGAAGCTCCGTGGCGCTGAAGACTGGCAGGAGCGCTTCATTGCCGCGTTCGATGCATTGGCCGAGCAGGTCGAGCGGATGGCGTTCACCCTGTGGAACCGTCGTCTTGCACTGGAAACGCGCGATGCCAGCTCTGCGGCCAAGGCATCAATCGGCTCTCGGCTGATGCTGGACCGGAAAAAAGATCTGCCTGCTATCAAGGCAGAGCGGGCCTATCTGGCCGCAGAGATGCAGCCCGGTCTGCCTCTCCACTGAATACCACTCTGCTCTTTCGTGGTTGCCACCTTCGGGTGGCTTTTTTATTCCTGGCCCTTGTGCCATCCCGCCCGCGAGGGCATCCCACCAGTGCCCGCGTCGCGGGCTTTTTGCATTGAAAGGCCCAACATGGCTGTATCTCTCCCCGACGGCGCGACCGTCGCAATTGCAACCGGCTACGGTGCCGTGAAGGCGGTCTCCGCCATCAGCAACGCCGATCCTGGCGTTGTTACCTCGCCGGCCCACGGTCTCCTGAACGGCGCGTTCTACGAACTGAAGACCGGCTGGCAAAAGATCAGCGAGCGGATCTTCAAGGCCGCCAACGTGGCAGCCAACGTGCTGGACGTGTCGGGTATCAACACCACGGACGCGAACCGCTTCCCGGTGGGCTCGTCGGCGGGCTCGCTGCGCGAGATCACGGCCTGGACGCAGATCCCGCAGATTCTGGAGTTCACGACCAACGGCGGCGACCAGCAGTTCGCGAACTTCTCCTTCCTGGAAGAGGACTACGAACGCCAGTTGCCCACGGTGACGAGCGCCCAGTCCATCCAGATCGGCATCGGCGACGACCCCACGCTGCCGGGCTACCAAGCGCTGAAGCTGGCCGGAGAAACCCGCGCCATCCGCGCGATCAAGATCACTCTGCCCAATGGCTCGGTGATTCTCTACAACGGCTACGTGTCGTTCAACGAAACGCCCACCCTGACCAAGGGCCAGGTGATGCAGGTGCGCGCCACCATCTCGCTGCAGGGCCGGCCCGTCCGCTACCAGGCCGCCTGATCGATTTCGCAACGGGCCCTTCGGGGCCTCTTTCATGCCCCGCCGAACGTAAGCGGCGCGGGTCTTTTTCTCTCCCTCTGAAAGCAAAAAACCATGGCAAAGATCAAGCTGGGCAACCGTCCGAAGAACTTCAAGAAGACCATCTCCGTCCCGATGCTCGATGGCACCTCGGGCACCATCGAATGCCTGTTCAAGTACCGCACGCGCAAGGAGTTCGGCGAGTTCGTGGACGGCCTGACGGAAGCCGCGCGCGCTGAGGGCAAGGCCGCAGAGGAAAGCGCCGAGCGGGACGGCCAAAACGAACCGAAGCCTTTCTCCCTCAAGGATCACCTCGAAAAGACCGTGGGCGCGAACGCCCAGTACATCCTGGAGATCCTGGAAGGATGGAACCTCGACGTCGAGCTCTCCCGCGAGTCGCTGGAGCAACTGGCCGACGAACTGCCTGGTGCTACCGCTGCGATCGTGGAAACGTACCGCACCGCCATCACCGAAGGCCGCCTGGGAAACTGACCTCTGCGGCGGCTGCACTGTACAAGCCGCCGCCCGATCCCAGGGAGCTGGCTGCCTGGGGCATGACGCCATCCGACTACGACCATGAGGTTGTGGAGATCTGGCCAGAGAACTGGGAGGCCTTCCGCCTTTTTCAGATGCTGGCTACCCAGTGGCGGGTAAGCATGGGCGGGCCGACGGGGCTCGATCACAACGTCCTGTTGGCGCGCCTCGATCGCATGGCGCTTGAGCCCGAAGACCGGGATCAGCTCGATGAGGACGTGCGGCACATGGAGTGCGCGGCCCTTGAGGTGATGGCCGAGCAACGCTCAAGCGATAAGTAAAAAACGCCCAAGCTGGGCGAGTCACACAAAAGCCCTGCGGCTCACCCCGCAGGGCTTTTTCATTGGGCGATCCGAAATGGCAGATCAAGAGCGGAAAGCAGCATTGGCCTTCGAGGTAGACGCCTCTGGCGTGAAGCCGGGCCTCGACGGCATCAAGCGCGACGTGCGCGACATGGCCCAGGACGTGCAGCAGTCCGGCCAGCAGGCAGCGAAGGGCCTTGCCGCCATTGGTGATGGTGCGCCTGCTGCGTCCCAAAAGGTGGACGGCGCAGCTCGCTCGATCATCGGCAGCATCGAGCGCGCCACCGCCGCCATGAAGGCCGGAGAGAAGGGCAGCGCCTCCTATTACGAGACGCTGGGCCAGCAGCGCGGCGTGAGCGCAGACGTACTCAAACCGTACATCGACCAGCTACGTCAAGCGGAGCGCGCGCAGCAGGCAGCCAGCGGTTCCTTGAACACCATGGGTGTGTCCGCGAAGCAGACTGCCGCTGCATTGCGCGGCGTGCCGGCGCAGTTCACCGACATCATCACGAGCTTGCAGGGTGGCCAGGCCCCGCTGACGGTGCTGCTTCAGCAGGGCGGCCAGTTGAAGGACATGTTCGGTGGTGCCGGCAATGCCGCGCGAGCGCTGGGCGGCTATGTCCTCGGTCTGGTCAATCCATTCACGGTTGCAGCAGCTGCTGTCGCCGGGCTTGGCTTTGCCATGTTCCGCGCGGAAGATTCGCTGCGATCGTCCAACTCCATCGCGATCCAGCTCCAGGCCACGGGCCGCTCTGCAGACCTGACGCGCGACCAGATAAAGGCGTTGAAGCAGGAACTGACGTTCTTGCCTGATGTATCTAAGGCAGCAGCTTCCGCGATCATCAATGAGTTCGTGAAGACTCGCGAGGTCGGGGGCAAGCTGTTCCGGGATCTGGCACTAAGCGTGGCGGACTTCGCCGTGGCCACTGGCACCGATGCCCCTACTGCGGCGAAGACGCTCGCTCAAGCGTTTAACGATCCGGCCAAGGGTGCAAAGCAGTTGGACGAGGCTCTCAATGTCCTGACTGCAAGCCAGTATCTCGCTGTGGATGCAATGCTGGCGGTCGGCGACAAGGCGGGCGCTCAGGCGGTGCTGTTCGATGCGCTGAAGGCGTCCACTCAGGGCTTGGCTCAAGACTCCCTGACCCCGCTTGAGAAAGCCATCAATGGCCTAGGCGACACCTGGACACTGACCATTTCACGCATCAACGATGCGGGCGGGCTGAAAGCCGCCAACGAAATGTTCGCTGGGCTGATCATGAAGGTTTCGAACCTGGTGGAGTGGCTGGGAAGGGCGCGGCTGCCGCCTTGGCTGGAGGACCAGTTCAAGGGTGGCCTCAATGGAGCGGTCTACCGGACATTCGCGTCCGCTCCTGCCTCATCTGTGAACACGGGAGGCGCGGAAGGCTCATGGGCACCCAGCACTGGCGGCGCCACGGGATCTTGGGGCGCTCCCGTCAGCACCTTGGATGAAGAGGCGAAGTCTGCTCTGGAGGCCACCAAGAGCTACAAGTCGGTGGCGTCCTCCATGGCGGAAGTGCGGGAGCAGGGCGATCGCCTGCGCACTGTCCTGACCAAGCTGAAAGAAGCGGGGAAGGGCACCAGTTCAGAAGCGCAAGAGCTGCAGTCACGTCTGGATGGCGTGAAGGAGCGGCTTGATGCGCTCAGCAAGAAGGCCAGCGCGGGGCAAATGGTTGGCCAATCCGAACTGGCCGGCATCCGCGCGAAGATCAAGGACGAGGAGTCCTACATTGCTCGCTTGAAGGAGCGAGGCACTGCGGCGGACAAGCTCACAGAGGGAGAGCGCCTTGCCGCCAAGATTCAAGAGGAGTTGAACGGTAAGCTGGATGTCCGCACCCGTGCCGTGAAGCAACTGGAACTGGTAGAGGCCAATAGGCTTGCTGTGGTCCAGAAGGTCCGCATCGAGGCGGAAAAGAGCGTCAAGAGCCAAGCCGATTCTGAGGCCGGCTTCCAAAAGTTCCTGGAGTCGATCTACAAGGGCGCCGAGGCCACCAACAAGCAGGCCGAAGCGCAAGAGGCAGCCAACGCCTCCTTCGGAAAATCGAAAATCGCCATTGCCGAGATGAACCTCGCGCAGATGGAGTTGGCTCGCTCGATGGAGCAGGACGCTGGCCCATGGACTGCGGAGCATTTGGCGGCGATGGACGCAGCGATCGATGCGCAAAAGCGCTGGGTGGCATCGCTCCAACAGGGTGACCTGAAGACGATCAACGCCCACACCGGCGAGATCCTGCGCAACGCCCAAGAACAGGCCAAGCTCTACGAGGATGAGGCGCAGTTGGTCGGCCTCACCGCCCTGGAGCGCGAGAAGATCGTGGCGCTACGGCTGGTTGAACTGAAGTACGCCAAGGAGTTGGACAAGATCAACAAGTCCACCCTGTCCGACGACGAAAAGCAGGCGCAGCGCGCCAAGCTGGAGCAGGCCAAGCGTATTGAGGGCGAGGCCGCGGTCTCGAAGGTGATCCGCGACGACTGGACGAAGACCACCGACGAGATCAACCGCAGCCTGACAGATGCGCTGCTGCGGGGCTTCGAGTCTGGCAAAGGGTTTGCGGAGAACTTGCGCGACACGCTCAAGAACATGTTCAACACCCTCGTGTTGCGCCCCATCATCAGCGCAGTCCTGGCGCCGGTGTCGGGCGTGGTCTCCGGGCTCACCAACGGGTTGACGGGTGGGGGTGGTAGTGCTGTCGGAACCGTGAGCAATGGCTACAGCCTCTACAACACGGGCTCCCAGCTGTACAACATCGGCTCGCAGTACATCGGCGGCACGATGTCTGGAGCCAACGCACTGGGAACCGTGTGGGGCAACGCCACTGGCACCGGCATCGACGGACTGCTGGCGACCAATGGCGCCTACGGCACGGCAGGCGGCGCGGGTGCCGTGCCATGGGGTGCGGGTGGTTCTTTCGTGGCGGTCGCAGCTTTGGTTTTGAACGCACTGGGTGCCTTCAGATCGGATAAGCAGGTCGGGGGCGGTCTGCGCGGCACGCTGGGCGCGGGTGACATCGAGTCCTACCAGCTGTGGCGCGAGGGCGGGACGCTCTTTGGCGGCCCCGACTACCGTCTGCGCAACCCTGCCCAAGAGCGCGATCTGCTTCAGTCGGAGCTCAAGAAGCTGCGGGACCAGGGGCAAGGTGCCACGGGTCAGGCTGTGGAGTACCAACAGCGCATCGATGAAATCGACCGCTTGTATGGAGAGCAGATCACGGCGCAGAAGGCTCAGAGCGACACATTGCAGAAGACCTTCGACGCGATGCGCTCCAGCGTGGGGGACATGGCTGACGCCCTGGGCATCAGCTCGGACGCCGTGCGCAAGTTCACTGTCACGCTGGGCAGTGACGTGCTCCACCCTGACACGGGCGGTGTGGGCCTGAAATTCGACGGGTTGAATGCAGAGCAGATATCCGCAAAGATCCAGACCGCGCTGGAGACTGCCAACAACGAGTTGGCGCAGCAGGTCATTGGCAGTTGGAAAACGGTGACGGAGACAGTCACGCGAACCAACACCGTACGTGCACCGATCACCGGTGATAACGAGATCGCTGGTGAATGGCAGGAGGTGACAGACACCATCACCCGCACGGTTTACGTCGCTAGCGAGTACGCCCGCGAGAACGAGAAGGCGATCGACACGCTGACCCGCCTCGCCGGGAGCATCACGACGGTCAATGGCATCTTCGAAATGCTCGGTGTTTCGCTGTACGACGCAAGTCTCGCCGGCGCCGACATGGCAAGCAAGCTGATCGACTCGTTCGGCGGTGCCGACAAGATGCGCGAAGCCACAGGGACCTACTTTCAGAACTTTTATTCGAAGGAGGAGCAGCGTGCAGCCATGCAGCGGCAACTGCAATCGCAGGCTGACGCTATTGACATCAAGCTGCCGGACATTGATGCCACCGACGCTCGCGCCCAATACCGGGCTCTGATCGATGCACAGGACCTCAACACCGATGCTGGTCGCAAGGCGTACGCCGTGCTGGTCCAACTGGCCGGTGCGTTTGCTGGCGTCACCGCCGCAGCGGACGACGGTGTGCGTGCGGCGCAAGAGGCGGCGCAGCGCCAGCAGAGCATTGCGGACAAGGGCCGGGACCTGGAGCAGCGGCTCTTGATCGCCCAGGGCAAGGACCGCCAGGCGCTGGACCTGCGCCGGCTGCAGGAGTACTACGCGTTGCTGGACCTCAATCCGGCCTTGGCCGCGATGGTGATCGAGATCTACAAGGCGGAGGATGCTGCCCAGGCGCTGGTCAAGGCGCAGGAGGCTCGCGAAACGGCTTACTCGCGGTTGCGCGACGCGGCCACGCTGGAGAGCGAGCGGATCAATGCGCAGATCGAGAACATCGATGCGCAGCGCACCGCCACCAACCTGCAGCGCGATATCGCGAACGAGTCGCTCTCGCTCATCACCGGTGTGTTTGAGCTGGTGCGTGGTCAGGCGCAGGATCTGTATGGCCAGGTGGAGTCCACAGCCAAGCTGCAGGCCGCACAAGGGTTCGCCTTCATCGATCAAGCGCTGGCCAACGCGAAGAGCACAGGTTACCTGCCGGAGCAGGCGCCGCTGCAGGAGGCCATCACTGCGGCCCGCGGTGGCCTGGATTCCCAGAGCTACAGCACCCAGTTTGAGAAGGACCGGGATGCGCTGGTGCTGGCCGGCAAGCTGTCACAGCTGGAGGCGATCAGCGGCAAGCAGAAAACGCTGGCGGAGCAGCAGGTCGAGGCGATGGACAACCAGCTGGCAGCGCTGGATGCCCAAACCAAGACGCTGAACGACCAGCTGCGCGCGCAGGACAAGGTGCTGGAGTACTGGCGCCGGCAGATCGACATCGCCAACGGAACCTTCGATGCCACCCTCACTGTGGCGCAGGCGGTGGACCGCGTGGCGTTGGCACTCGGGGCGAAGACCGCGGGGGTGAACACCAAGGCCCCGACGGAGGTCAACAGCGGCGGAGCGGTGTGGGGAGGCAGTGGAAGCACCGCGCCTGCCGCTACCGCCAAGTACAGCCGGGTGATGTCAGCGGGCACGGCCGGGGTCGGGTATGAGCCGATCATCGACCAGGCGCTGATTGCCCAGCTGGATGTCTTGGCGCCGCTGTACCACTCCTACGACGGATCTGGCGACCTGACCGGGCTGCTGACCGCGTTCAAGGGTGCGGGCGCAACGATGGATGACCTTTCCATCTTGAGCGGGTTTTTCCTGTCCGACTGGATCAAGGCCGGCGCCACGGTGGGTATTCCTGCTTTCGCGGTTGGGACCAACTACGTCCAGAGAGACATGCTGGCCCAGATTCACGAGGGCGAGGCCATCGTGCCCAAGGCGTTCAACCCCTGGGCCAGCGGCACGGCATGGGGGAGCGGTTTCGCTACCGCCGAGTTGGTCGCTGAGGTGCGCGCGCTGCGGGAAGAAAACCGGACCCAAGCGGGCGCGCTCCTGCGTTTGAATGCACGCGTGGCAAAGGTGCTGGACCGCTGGGACGGCGATGGCCTGCCGGCTGAGAGAGAAGAGGCGACTGCATGAGCATCCGAAATCTGAACGTGGTGCGGCCGCTGATCGTCACCGCAGCCATGCTGGTGAGCACCAACGTGGCCGAGGCCGACTATCCCGCGTGGTCCTCGGGCACCACCTACGCCGCCGGCGCCCGGGTGATCCACGTCGGCGCGCACAAGGTGTTCCAGAGCACGCAGGATGGCAACGTCGGCAAGGACCCGACGACCACGGCGGGCTTCTGGGTGGAGGTGGGCGCCACGAACCGCTGGAAGGTCTTCGACCGCTCGGTGAGTTCGCAGACCGCGCAGGCGTCCACCATCCAGTACCGGCTGCGGCCGGGCCAGGCGATCACATCTCTGTCCGCGCTCAATCTCATAGGGGCGACGAGCATGCGCGTGCGCGTGATCGATCCCACCTACGGGACGGTGTATGACAAGACGGTGGATCTCTCCCGCGTGCCTGTCTCGGTGGGATGGTGGGAGTGGTTCTTCGGGGAGCGCCGCGCGGCCACGCAGGCCGTTTTGATGGACATCCCCAGCTTCCCCGGCGCTGACGTGCTGATCGACTTCACTGGCAGTGCGCTGCTGGCGGTGGGCGTGTTGCTGCTGGGCCAGTTGCGCACTTTCGGGCTGGGGGTCAAGTCCGGCGCGCGGGTGGGCATCCAAGACTACAGCCGCAAGGAGCGCACGGAGTTCGGTGACGTGGTGGTGGTCGAGCGCGCGTTCGCAAAGCGCGCCAGCTTCTCGCTCCTGCTGACAGCGGCCGAAGTGGATGCATTCAACGCCTTCCTGGCCGAGGTGCGCGCCAAGCCATGCCTTTGGATCGGCTCCGGCCGCTACGAATCGACCACGGTCTACGGCTTCTACAAGTCCTTTGACATCGTGATTTCCTACTACGACTACGCAGACTCCGAACTGGAGCTGGAAGGGCTGACATGACCGCCATCGTTTCCCCGCCGATCATCGACGTGCTGCCTCCGGCGCCGCTGCCGACCGACACGCCAGCGGATTTCAACGCCAAGGGTTTTGCCACCGTCGCGGCACAGGTGGCCTTTGTGCCGCAGGCAAATGACCTGGGCGCCAACGCATACCAGAACGCCACGGCCGCAAACGAGCGGGCCGTGGCTGCGGATGTTTCGGCAGCCACGGCCACCGCACAGGCCGACCTGGCCATGGGCTACCGCAACACGGCGAACAATGCAGCGGGCACCGCCACCACTCAGGCCGGCCTGGCCAGCACCGCGCGCACGGGCGCAGAGACGGCGCGCACCGGCGCCGAGGCAGCGCGCGACGCGGCCGACTCGCAGGCGGGCCTCGCGGGCACGGCGCGCACCGGTGCCGAGACGGCCCGCACTGGCGCGGAAACAGCGCGAACCGGAGCCGAAGGAGCGCGGGACACTGCCCTGAGCCTGGCCGCTTTCGCCTTCGAGTCCACCAGCACCACCAGCCTGACGATCGGTCTGGGCGCGAAGGTCTTCGCGATCGAGGCGGGCAAGTCCTTTGCGGTCGGCCAGTACGTGTCGGCGGTCAGCACGGCGGACACCTCCATCTGGATGGCCGGGCCGGTGACTGCGCACGACCGCAGCACGGGTCAGATCACCCTGCAGGTCAACGCCACCATGGGCGCGGGCACGCTGGCCAGCTGGCGGCTTGTGCTGGCCGCCAACGGGGCGGCAGCGGGCGTGCAGACCATAGCCGCCGGCACTTACACGGACGCGGACCTCGCGCCGCTCAACAGCGTGACGGTCATCACCGGCGTCAACAGCGCCTATGCAACCACGCACCTGCCCGTGATCACAGCCAACTCTGCCAGCGCGGGCTGGGGCACGTCTTACGACTGGGTGGTAGAGACGCTGGGCTTCGGGGCAGGTGCCGGGCTCGATGCAACGCAGACAGCGGTGTGCAGCGTGGTGGGCAACGTGTTGGGCGCGGGCCTGCGCTTCGCACGCAAAAAGGTGGGGACGACGTGGGGCCGATGGAAGCCCACTGGAGCGTTGCCATCGTCCACGCTGACGGCGTCCGGCGGCGATATGTACGGCAATACGCAACTGGGCAATAACCGCGTTAATCATATTGCCACCTCCTTAAATGCTTCGGCTGGTGTTTGGTATTTTCCAGAGCTTCCCGAAGATGGTGATCGCACTTATTTCTACACAAACTCCCGGACCGATAACGCAATTTTTTATAAAGACAAAAACGTCATTGGAAATGGCGTGGTCTTGTCCACGTCGGCCGATAGCGTGAGGCTGAATAAGCCTTTCTCGAAGTTCGGCTTCGCCTATAACTTGTTTAATGACTCATGGATGATTGAATAATGGCCTCAGTAGATTACACAATGATGAAGGGTGAAGGGCTCATCCGAGTGCAGCGGGGGCTTTTTTACTCTGGCGCTACCACTGCTGCATCTGTGAATATCGGTCTGCCGATTGCAATTGCAGACACGAATCTTGCCTCGGTTCGCCTTCTGGGCGTCAGAGACGTCATGCAAGACAATCAAAATTATCCGTTTGGAAGGCTTTCCCTGGCGAACAGCACCACGTTGACGTTTACGCGGTCCGCGGCCCGCTCTTTTGCGGGGAACTCTAGTTTCTACGTGACATGGGAAGTCACCGAATTTTCTAACGTCAGAATTCAGAGAGGCGTTAGCACTGCTGAGTTCGGTATGGGCAATGCTGTTTGGACTGCAATCGCGTCCGTGGATGTTGCCAAATCAGAAGTGCATTGTTTGGGGGTCACTCCCAACACCGGAAATTTCAATTCAGGCTCGGGCTGCTACTTTCCCGCCCTGAATACCTCTCAGATTGGTTTCAATGCTGAGGGCTCAGGTGCCGGTGCAGCAGAAACCATCGGCTGGGAAGTCGTTACTTTCAATGGGGGTTAAATGTTCAACTATATTCATGTGAATTCCGAGACGAATTTTATTCAGTCCATTGTTCAGGTAAGCGAAGAGCTGAGCAATCCTGAATATATTCAAACCCGGGACTATAACGATTCAATCATCGGGCGGATTTTTATCAGCATCGATGAAAACGGCGTCCCTGTGCTGGCGCCGGTTGTTGTCGTGGACCCACAGGACAAACCAGAATTCTGGTGGATCGACGTGGGGGCATTTTTTGATCGCTTTGGGATTAACAAGTGGGCCATCCTGCAGAGCGATGACGCCGCCGTGAAGGCGCTCATTACCGATACCAGCGTGCGCAGGTACATCGACCTCAAGCGCGCCGATCTGCCCGGGGCGCTTCAAATTCTTGTGGCCAAAGGATTCGAGCTTGATGTGGATGCGATCTTGACCGCGCCGCCCACCGATGAAGAGCGCCATGTGAGGCTCTAGACGTCATGAGCCACTCGCCACCCCACAGCCCGCACCAGCGGGCTTTTTTTTCGCCCGAAGGAAAGCCATGACCACCACGACACCCCGCGGCATCCGCAACAACAACCCCGGCAACATCGACCGGACCGCCGAGCGCTGGCAGGGCATGGCCGCCGACCAGAGCGGCGATCCTCGCTTCGTCGTTTTCAGCGAGCCGAAATGGGGCCTGCGGGCCTTGGCCAAGGTGCTGCTGTCGTACCAGCGCAAGCACGGTCTGCGCACACCGGCCGCGATCATCGGCCGGTGGGCGCCGCCCAGCGAGAACAACACCGGCGCCTATGCGCGCCAGGTGGCCGCCGCCCTGGGCGTGGGCGTGGATGACCAGATCGACCTGCAGAACCCGGACACCCTGGCGCGCATCGTGCCCGCGATCGTGGCCCACGAAAACGGCCAGCAGCCGTACAGCGCCGACCTGATCGCCCAGGCCGTGCGCCTGGCGCTGGAGTGAGCCCATGGGTGACATCGTCGGGCTCATCACCGAACTGAAAGGCCCTCTCGGCGGCTTCATGGCCGTGCTGATGGGAGTGGGCGTGTACCTCTGGCGCGAGCGGGGCCAGCGCGCTGTGGGCGCCGCGAACGACGCGGCCAACATCAGCGCGATCGACCACTGGCGCGAGGTGGCTGGCCGCAGCGACAAAGCGCTCGAGGCGATGACCATCCGCGCCGACAAGTTCGCGGAGGAACGCAACGAGGCGCTGCAGATGGTGGGCGAGATGCGCGGGCAGCTGACCGAGATGACCCGGCAGCTCACGCACCAGGCCACCCTGCTTCAGCAGCAGGCCGAGAAGCTGGACCTGCAGGCGGCGGAAATGCACGCCCTGCGCGGCCAGGTCACATCCCTGAAGGACCAACTCAATGCCAAACACTGACTACTCGGCGCTTGAATGCGCCCCATCGGGGAGCCGGCGCGCGCGCTGGGTCTATGTGATGCACCAGGCCATCGTGATCGGCGGAATGCTGGGCGGCGGTATGAGCGTGGGTTACTTCGCTGGGGTGCAGACCACCCGCGAGGATGCCAACGCAGAGATCGAGCGATTGCAGGGCACGCACAAGCAGGCGTTGGAGGTCATCGCCGGCCGCCAGGCCAGCACCGCCGTCAAGCTGGCCGCCGTGGCGGACACCGCGGCCACGGCGGCAGAGACAGCCAAGGATGCCGCGGACACGGCGGCCACGGCGGCCACCACCGCAGGCAAGGCCGCCAAGGCGGCGGGCGTACCCGCTGCGGCGCTGGAGAACGACCGCAAGGCGATCAACACCACGATCACGCGGGCCAACCAGCGCATCAAGGAAGGAGGCGCACGATGACCCGTGCTGCATTATTGATAGCTGTCTGCGCAATGATTATGGGCTGCGCAGCCTCGCCCGCGCAGGCGCCTGCCGAGGATCGCGTGCTGGCCATCGCCGTGCCAGCTTGGGAGGCAGCCCCAGCGCGCACCGCGGAACCTGAGCCCCGTGCGTGCCCACCGCTGCCGGTGCTGCGCGCGGGGGCGTCACCCCTGGAGCGGCGCGTGCATACCCAGACCATCGTGCGCATGTACGCGGACTGCGCAGAGGCTCCGCCGGCAGAGTCTTCCGCATGCGAGTTGCTGTCGATCGCTTTCGACGAGGCCGAACTGGCGCCGGCCTGGTACGTGCGTGCTGGCTCGTTACTGGAGCGATGCGGGTATGCCAAGGCGGGTGCCAAGGCCGCACACCGCGCATGCTATGCCGAGCGTCGCAACGGCAGTGCCCGTGATTGCGAGGCCCTGCCATGACCCCGGGCCAGTACCTGCTGGCGGCCAGCGTCGCCGCCAATGCCGCCCTGGGCTGGGCCTACCTGGGCCAGCGCGACGAAACCACCGCAGCCCGCGGCGAGACCCAGGCTATGCAGCAGCAGCGCGACGGCATCCGCTCGGCGGCCAGCGCCTGCAGCGCGGGCGTTGAGGATCTGGCCCAGGCCGGAAAGCAGCGCGCCGCCGCCGCCGCCCCGGCTCGCCAGGCCGCTGCCGGCCGCGCCGCCGTGCACAACGCCAAGGCCGACGCGATCCTGTCCGCACCGGCCGCCGTGCCGGGTGATGCTTGCGCCAGCGCGCAGGCCCGGGTCGATGACTGGCTTAAGGGGAGGGCGCGGCCATGATGACCCTGGCTCAGCCGGTGCGGATGATCTCTGGCCGCTACGCCCCATGCGCGATCGAAGATGCCACCCATGTCACGCTCAACATTCCCGGCCCGGCGGGGCGCCTCACGTTGCCAGTGATGCTGAAAGGTCGGCGCGAAGGCACGGGGTGCTGGACATGGAATGGCAGCACTACGGCGCCGACTCTGCGCCCCAGTGTGCTCAACACCGGCCACGCCCACCGGTGCCACACCTGGATCACGGACGGGTGCGCGCAATACCTTGATGACAGCTCGCACGACCTGCGCGGGCGGACCGTGCCGCTTGGCGCGTTGGAGGATATGCCATGAAAACCGCTATTGCTTTGATAGCTTACTGCGCACTTGCTGCGGGGTGCGCAACCCAAAATCATGTGGAAGTTCAGCGGGTGAATGTACCGATCCCGGTGGCCTGCGAAGAGCCTGTGCCCGACCGGCCGTCCATGCCCACCGAGGCCCTGCGCATGGGCGCGACGGTGGACGACTTCGCGCGCGCCGCCATGCCGGAGATCGAGCGGCGAGAAGGGTATGAGGGGGAGTTGCTGACGGCGCTGGGCAACTGCCGGGCGCCCATCAAGCCCGCGTTGCCGAGCGAATAGCCCCGGCCTGGGCCACTCTTTCGTGGCCAGGTGGGGCGACGTAGGGCCTCGCTGCCGGCTATCAGCTGCCTTCCGCCTGCAGGTCGTGGGCAGCCGTGTGAGCTATCTGGCTTCGGGGATACTCATGCTGTTGTTGCCCTGCCGCTCCGTAAACCGTTGACCGCCCATGATCCTGACCCTGCAGATTCATAAAGAAGAGCCCGGCCGCTATGCGGCGCAAGTCCTGAACGGCCACGCAGAGGTGGCCACCTTCGACGCCTCGACGATTGGCGGGGCCATCCGCGAATGCGGCGCCGGCCCGCTGCCCGAGGTGTCCGCCTTCCATATCTGGTATGGACACGTCAGCATCGGGACCACATTAACCGCGACCATGCGGCACGACAGCGAGACGCTGGCCCAGCGTCTGATGACCTTGCACGGGCAACTCAAGAGTTAAATCTCATGGGAAACGCACCTCGCTAAAATCCGATCTGCGCACCCCAGCTTGACCGAAAAATTCCCACGGGCCAAGCGCTACGCCGCGCCACAGGGGCTTTGTGCAAAGGATTGAAAATCCTTGTGTCGGTGGTTCGATTCCGCCCCAGGCCACCAAACATCTCTCAAAGCCCATCCATAGCGATGGGCTTTTTTGTTTCTGCGCCGGCAAATGGCTTTCAGTGGGTGGTAACGCGTTGCTCTGCTCAAATCACTCTATCCAAGACTTATTGGAACGGGTGCCAAATAACGCAGTCCCTCCCGACGTCCGCATCCCACATCACCGCTTCGTATGGCGGCTGCTCTGTCTTGAATGCCCTCGCGCTGTGCTGGGCTCAGCGTGCCCAGCCGCTCTCGCTGAAATTCGAGCCGGGGCGCATTTTCCAGCCGGGCTTGATGACGAAGAAGGAATTCCCAATACAGAGTGGTGAACGGGCACGCCGCATCGCCCTGAAAAGCGGCGGGATCGTATTTGCACCCCGCGCAAGGCCCGCCCATGCGCTGGATGTACTTCCCGGTGGCGATGTAGGGCTTGCTGGCCATCAAACCTCCGTCGGCATATTGGCTCATGCCCAGCGTGTTGGGCAACTCCACCCATTCGACGGCGTCCACATAGACCGCCAGATACCACTCGTGCACGGCCTTGGGCTTGACCCCCAGCAGCATCGCGAAAAGGCCCGTCACCATCAGGCGCTGGATGTGGTGCGCATAGCCATGCGCCAGGGTCTGGCGGATGGTCTGGTGCAGGCATTCGAAGTCCGTGCCGCCGGTCCAGTACCAGGCGGGCAATTCGCCTGAGGCTTCCAGCGCGTTGCGTTCGACGTAGGCCGGCATCTGCGTCCAGTAGATGCCGCGAACATATTCGCGCCAGCCGAGGATCTGCCGGATAAAACCTTCCACGCTCGCCAGCGGTGCCCTGCCGGCCCGATAGGCCGCCTCGGCTGCGGCGACGACCTCGCGCGGGTTCAGCAGTTTGAGGTTGAGCGCAGCGGACAGGTGCGAGTGGTACAGCCAGGGCTCGCCCGGCCACATCGCATCCTGGTAAGGGCCGAACACGGGCAGCCGGTGGTCGATGAAATCTGCCAGCGCCTGCAATGCGTCCTGCCGGGTGACGGGCCACGCGAAGCTCTCCAGATCGCCGGGGTGGTCCGCAAACTGCTCCTGGACCCATCGCAGCGCATGGCGCGTCGTTTCGTCCGGTTCGAAGCGGCTTCGTTCCGGGACCATGCCCGGGCCATTGCGGCCGAAGGTTTGGCGATTGGCTTTGTCGTAATTCCATTGGCCGCCTTCGGGCTCGCCGTCGGCCATGAGCACGTTGTGGCGTTGCCGAAGTGTCCGGTAGAAATATTCGAGCCGCAAAGGCTTGCCTTGCAGATGCCGTGCATAGGCTGCGAATTCTTTGACGGTCGTGTAGAAGTGGCGGTCGGGCCGGACTTCCAACCCCAGCCCAGCCTCGGCTGCGGCGCAGGACAGCGCCGTCCATACCCGCCAGTCCCCGGGCGCCGTCATGACGAGCTGGTCGGGTCGCAGCGTACGAAGCGTGGATTGGAGTTCGCCCGCCAGCGTGTCGCTGCGGCCCGGGCCATACAGGCGCGTGTAGCGCAGCCTCCAGCCTTTGCCGCGGACTGCCTGCGCGAAGTGCCGCATGGCCGCAATGAACATCGCGATGCGCGGCTTGGAGGACCAGACGTGCGTGGACTCTTCCTTCACCTCGGCCATCCACACGCAGTCCTGGTCGGGATCGAAACCATCGAATGCCGAAGCCTCCAGATCGAGCTGATCGCCCAGCACGATGACGAGGGTGCGAACGGGCCTTTGGATCGGGTCTTCTTCGCTGAAGTCGGAGAGCGTCATGCGCGGCATATCCAACGCGGATCAATGGGTGGACGGGCCGTATCCGGGCCTTCGCCAGTCGCGCCAAAGCCAAGGCGCATTCATGCAGGATCGCCGTGGCATTGACGATGATTCGGACGCTTTAAAAGGCGTCCACGATTTCTTTCGGCGTCCAATTGCGAGCCAGCGCCAGCTCGTACCCTTGGCGCAAGCGCTTGCCGCTCGAACTCTTCGAAGGTCGACCGAGTGGGGGCGTGCGGTTCGGCTGTGGCGTCAGCTCTTCAAAAAGCCGATCAGCGCGGCATTGAACTCCTTCGCATGCGACAGATTGAAGCCATGGGGAGCGCCCGCGATGACCTTGAGCACGCTCCCGGGGATCGCCTTGTGCGTGCGCGCACCACTGACTTCCAGTGGCACGATGGAGTCTGCATCGCCGTGCAGGACGAGCGTCGGCACCTTCACGCTTTTCAGGTCTTCGCGGAAGTCGGTTTTGCCAAACGCCTCGATGCAGTCGAGGGTGCCTTTGGGCGATGCCATCGCGGCGATGTCGCGTGCGTATTGGCGCTGTTCCTCGCTGACTTTCAACTCGCCGTCCACGCTGAAGAAGTTGTGCGTGAAGTTCTCCAGGAATGCCATCCGGTCTTTTTTGACGCCTTCCTGGAATCGCGCAATCGTCGCGTCGTCGAGCCCACCCTCCGGGTTGTCGGCGCTTTGGTAGAGGTAGGGCGGAACGGCGCCGGCGAAGACCAGCTTGGCCACGCGCTGGCTGCCGTATTGGGCGATGTACCGCGCCAGTTCACCGCCGCCCATCGAGAAGCCGACCAGGGTGGCATCCGTCAAATCAAGGCCCGTCATCAGCGCATCCAGGTCCTTCGCGAAGGTGTCGTAGTCATAGCCATTCCAGGGTTGCGACGATGCGCCGAAGCCGCGGCGGTCATAGGCAATCACGCGGTAGCCTGCTTCGACCAGGGCGGGGATCTGGGCCTCCCATGAGCGTCCGCTCAGGGGCCAGCCATGGATGAGAACGACGGGGGCGCCCTGACCATAATCTTCATAGTGGATCTCGACAGGATGGCGGGCGCTGGATTCGGTTTGGAGCTTGGGCATTCGGCACAACCTTTGCAGTGAAAGACAGACACCCATTGGGTCCAGAATTTCAAACCAAGTCAATCGGACCCGTCCTACCTCATCCGCGGCTTGGCTGCGACATCACGTTGGCGACGTATCCTCGTAAACCTTGAATCCCGTGGCCTGCTGTTTGGCCGCGTACATGGCCAGGTCTGCGCAGTGCAGTACCTGCGCGGCCACGGTCGAGTTCTCGGGCGAGCGGGCGATGCCGATGCTGGCCCCGACGTTCACCCACTGGTCCGGGCGCACCTGAATCGGTTGCCGGATGGCGTTGACGATGGCCGCCGCGGCCTCCTGCACGCGCTGCAGGTCCTGGGTGCGCATCAGGATGGCGAATTCATCGCCTCCCAGGCGTGCCAGCGTGTCCGACGATCGCACGTGTTTCTTGGTGCGAAGCGCCACCTCTTTCAGAACGGCGTCCCCCGCCTCGTGGCCGTAGTTGTCGTTGATGGCCTTGAACTTGTCGAGATCCATCAGCAGGATGGCGTACCCGGTGTTCAGCGCCTGCTGGTTCTGCTCGGCGTTCTGCAGGTTGATCTCGAACAACCGGCGGTTGGCCAGGTGGGTCAGCGCATCGCGGTGCGCCACGTTCTCGAGCGGAACGACCACGCGGTTGGTGATGAGGTTGGTGGCCAGGATGGAGATGAAGGAGCTGAACAGGATGCTCGCCGCGAACAGGCCCTCCAGCCGCAGGAAGGGCGAGAAGACCGGCGCGAAAGGCTTGGCCACCACCGCGAGGACATTGGAGCCCTGGAGCCCGCCCAGGTTGATGACCTTGGCCCGGTACTGCGCGCCATCCGTGCCTTCCGCCGAAAAGTTATCGGAAGACTGCGCATGTTGGTGAATGCTCTTGTTCAGCACGATGCCAGGCAGGGTCGAGGTGTGGATGACGAAGTCGCCCTCGCTCTCCTGCGACAAAAACGCCATCTTCAACTGGGTCATTTTGGTGAACTGCTCCACCGCCATGGTGTTGACGCGATAGCCCAGGAAGATGTTCATGATGGGCATGGGCGCACTGATCGTGGCCTTGACCCAGTTATAGAGCACCGGGGTGTGCTCCCCCGCAGCCAGCGGGCCGATGCTGCGGCCGGTTTCACTGATCTCGGTCGCCAATGCTTCCAGCGTCGCGTCCAGGTCCATGTCGCGCTCGTTCAACAGCTGGGTTGCCGAGGCCCGCGCCACGATCTTGTGATTGAGGTCGGTGAGCACGATCAGTTCGGCCCCCGTGCGTGCCAGCTGGCTGGCCAGCGCCGACTCGATGGTGGCGCGGTTGCCGTTGGCGATCGTGTGCTGCAGCCCGTAGTCTTTGGTGACCAGCAGCGAGGTCTGCTGCCGGTTGTCTTTGCGGGTGGCGGCCGTGTACAGGAAGGTCTGAGCGCCGCCTTCCAGCGCGGAGTCCACGCTTTCCAGCGCGATGTTGCGGTTGGCGAAGTGCAGGAAGACGAACGCCACCACCTGGACGATGATCAGCGCCGGGACCAGCAGCATCAAGAGCTTTCTGGTGGAAGCGTTCGCCAGCGTCTTCTTCATGGATGAAAGCCCCCTCCTGAAAATGATGGAATGGAAGGCCGGCCGTCGTTGCGGTCACTGACCTTGGATTCTTGTCATGCGCCTGCTCTGCAGAGTCAGGCATGCGCCTTGTTCTTCGCGGTGCCTCTTCAGGACACTTCAACTCATGCCGTTGCGCGCGTGTGCCCAGCAAAGCGCTTCGGCCCCGCCGCCCGCTTGCTCGGGCAACATCCCCGCAATCGCTCCCAGCAAGCGGGTTTGGCTTGTGCGTAGCCAGTATAGGGTGGCGCTTCCCGGCTGGCGCATCGGTGCAGCGCGATCAACGCGATGGGCCACTCCCCTTTCCCGGCGATCCGAGCCGCGCGCCTTTCGCATAAAGTGGCTGCATGAGCGACTCCCACCCTTACACCCGTTCGCTGAATCTGTTGGGCGCCACCAATTTCCGCGACCTGGGGGGCTACCCGGGCGAGCAGGGCCGGCCCGTGCGCTGGCGCCGTTTGTTTCGCTCCGACCACCTGGCTGCGCTGACCCCGGAAGATGCGCAGACGCTGGCGGCGCTGGGCCTGGCGCGGGCCGTGGACTTCCGTGGCGAACACGAGCGCGCCACGCTGGCCTATGTGCTGCCCGACGTGGCTTACTACCCGCTGTCCATCGAGCCCACGGTGGTGCAGCGTGCCAAGGAAATGGCGCTGTCGGGCCACACGCTCACGCCAGAGATCGCGATGGAGTTGATGCGCGACACCTATCGCGCTTTCGTCGCGCACAACACCCGCGAATTCGCCACGCTGTTCGAACACCTGCTGGAAGACCACACGCCGCTGGTCTTCCATTGCACCGCCGGCAAGGACCGCACGGGCTTTGCGGCGGCGCTCATCCTGCTGGCGCTTGGCGTGCCGCGCGAGGTGGTCATGCAGGACTACCTGCTCACCAACGGGCTGTACCGCCGGCCCGCGCAGGTGAACGGGGCTGCGCCCGAAGCGGTGCTGAACGTGCTGTGGCGCGTGCAGCAGGATTTTCTCGAAGCGGCCCTGCAGGCCGTGGATGCGGACCATGGCGGCGTGCTGCAGTACCTGGAGCAGCGGCTGGGGGTGGGTCCCAGCGAACGCAAGCGTCTGGCGCAGTGGTATCTGGAGCCCTGATCGGCGCGTCGCCGGCAACCGCAGGTCCCAAGGGGCCCAGGCATGAAAAAGCCGGCAACGGGTGCCGGCTTTTTCGATGCCGCAGTGCCAGGCACTGCGGCCCATCGGCGGTTTAGGCCGTTGCGTCCTTGAGCTTCTTCAGCGCGCGGGTCTTGATCTTGACCGATGCGGGCTTGGCGGGGAACCAGCGCTCGGCACCCGTGAACGGGTCCTTGCCGAAGCGCTTTTTCTTGGCGGCCACTTGCTGCAGGCCGATCTTCATCAGGCCGGGCAGCGTGAATTCGCCGGAGCCCTTCTTGTGCACCGAAGCCAGGATGGCCGATTCCAGCGCTGCGAGCACGGCCTTGGCGGCCTTGGGCTCGACGCCGGCCTGCTGCGCCAGGTGGGCGATCAGCGAGGTCTTCGTGAACACTTCCTTCAGCGGCTTGAGCGCTGCGGGGGCTGCCTTGGCGGCGACCGGGGCCTTGGCCTTGGGGGCGGCGGCTTTCTTGGCGGGAGCTGCGGCCTTCTTCACGGGAGCGGCTTTCTTGGCCGGTGCTGCGACCTTCTTGGCCACGGGGGCTGCAGCCTTCTTGGCTGCGGGGGCCGCCTTCTTTGCAGGAGCGGTGGTTTTCTTTGCAGTTGCCATGGTGTTGGTATTTCTCGGAAAAAGTGGTGAACATTCCAGCATGCTGGTCGCCGGATTCTAGGGGGTTTGCATCCACGGGCGCGGGCCGCACGCGGATTGCGCGCTGCAAGCGGCATGGATGCTGGGTTTTCATGCCCCAAGGCGCGCGCAGAAAGCGGCGCCGGCCAGGTCGCTTTGCCGCGCGTGGCCATGCCCGCGGCGTTGGCCCCGCGGAGCAATCGCGTTAAGCTGTCCCATCCCCCACCGGCGCCATGCAGCGCATCGCAAAGGAATGGCCATGAGCGACACATCTCCCTTCGGCTTCGGCAAGTTCGTGCCGGGCTTCGATTTCCTCCAGAACCTCGCCAAAGGCGCATCGGGCGGCGTGCCGCAGATGCCCAGCCTCTCCAGTTGGGTGGCGCCCACGATCAGCGTGGAAGAGCTGGAAAAACGCATCGACGAGTTGAAGGCCGTGCAGTTCTGGCTGGAGCAGAACTCGCGCGCTTTAAGCGCCACGGTGCAGGCGCTGGAGGTGCAGAAGATGACCCTTGCCACGCTGAAAGGCATGAACGTGGCGATGGGCGATCTGGCCGGGGCCTTCGCGCCCAAGCCATCGCCCGCGGCGCCCGCCCCCGAGCCGGCCCGTGCCGCTCCCGCGCCACATCGTGAGTCCTATCGCGAGGCCCGTCGCGAGGCACCACCGGCCGAGCCACCCGCTCCCGAGGCCGCGGCCGAAGACGACGTGACCAGCGACAACGCGGCCACATCCACCGCCATTCCCGGCGTAGTGGACCCGATGCAATGGTGGGGCGCCCTGACCAGCCAGTTCCAGCAGATCGCGGCCAATGCGTTGGGCGATGCGTCCCACCAAGCTGCGGTGGAGGCCACGCGCGGCGCGGCGACCGAAGCCTTCAAGACGGCTACCGACATGGCCACGCAGTTGGCGGCGCAGGGTTTGCAGGGCGTGCAGGAGGCCACGCGCATGGCCGCGGCATCGCAAGGCGCGGATGCGCCGCCTGCCCGCGGCCGCAAGTCCGCCGCAGCCCCTGCCGCTTCGAAGCCCAAACGCACCCGTGCCGCCGCTGCGCCGCAAGAGGCACCCACCAAAAAACCGGCGCCCCGGCGCGCAGCCGCCCCTGCGGCAGCCAAGACCGCCGCGCCCCGAAAGCGCACAGGGAAGTGACCGCCTTTTTTTCTGACATGGCCGCCCGCGCAGCGGGCCGCCGCGACCTTTGCCATCGACCATGAAACTCTTTCCCAACGGCCACGCCACCCATCCCCAGTGGCGCATGGCAGCCGCGCTGGTGCTGGCGCAACTGCGCGCGCAGATGGCGCTGCCGCAGTACGCCAGCGCGCCCACCCTGGGGGTGCTCTACATCACCGACCACTACGCCAACGAGGCGCAGGCCCTGCTGGACTTCGTGTCGGCCGAGCTGCCCGAGGTGACCGACTGGAGCGGCACCGTGGGCGTGGGCGTGGCCGCCAACAATGCCGAGTACTTCGATGAACCGGCGCTGTCCGTCATGCTGCTGGACCTGCCACCCGACCAGTACCGCGTGTTCTCCGGCGTGGCGCCGCTGGCGCGCAATGCGGCCAGCGGGTTCGTCGCGCACACGGCGCTCGTGCACATGGACGGACGCACGCCCGACCTGGCCGAGCTGATCGATGAAATGGCCGACCGCACGGCCACCGGCTACCTGTTCGGCGGCCTGTCGGCCAGCCGCAGCGCGAGCGTGCAGTTCGCCGTGGGCGGCAACGGCAACATCGCGGGGCAGGGCGGCGCGCGGGGCGTGTTCGATGGCGGGCTGTCGGGCGTGGCCTTCGGCGAGGGCGTGAGCCTGCTGTCGCGCGTCACGCAGGGCTGCCAGCCGGTGGGGCCGCTTTGCACCATCACCGAGGCGCAGGACAACGTGGTGCTGGCGCTCGATGGCCAGCCGGCGCTGGATGCGCTGCTGGACACGCTGCACATTTCGCTCGACGGCGACCCGCAGCCCGCGCTGCGCGAGGTGCGGGCCACGCTCGCGGGCCTGGTGGATGCCGGCGTGCAGCCGCTCGGCCGGGCCGGGCATTTCGGCACGGACACCCGGGTGCGCCACATCGTGGGGCTCGATGCCACGCGCCGCGGCGTGGCCCTGGCCGACCAGGTGGAAGAGGGCATGCGCCTGGCGTTCTGCCAGCGCAACGTGGCGGCGGCACGCGCCGACCTGATGCGCATCTGCGCCGAGATCCGCGAGGAACTCACGCCCGAGGAAACCGAAACCCTGCCCGCGCCGGCACCTTCGGCCGACAGCGAGCGCCGCGCGCTCGCGCAGGCCCTGGGCGGCAGCGCCGACCGGCCGGCGCGCGCGCCGGTGCAGCGGCACATGGTGGGGGCGATCTACGTGAGCTGCTCCGGCCGCGGCGGCCCGCATTTCGGCGGGCCGAGCGCGGAGCTGCAGATCGTGCGCCATGCGTTGGGCGACGTGCCGCTGGTGGGGTTCTTCGCCGGCGGCGAGATCGCCCATCACCGGCTGTATGGCTACACCGGCGTGCTGACGGTCTTCACCAGCGAGCACGCGCCGGCCTGAGCCCGGGGCAGCGAAAGGCGCCGCGCGGCGTGCTCGCAGGCCGTGCGCCCCCTTCCCGGCCGGTCCAACGGGGTTTTGAGCCTTTTCGGCCTCACGCCCTAGAAAATCATGCGGTGGCAGCTATAAAAATAATAGCAAAAGCCGTCAAATTGCCGGCATGAGCGCGGGCGCGGCCGTGCGCGGCATGCCGGTGAAGGCGAAGTCCACTTCCGGCGCCAGCCCGCTCACGATGCGGGCGATGGAGCGGCCCGAGCCGCAGGCGTGCGTCCAGCCCAGCGTGCCGTGGCCCGTGTTGAGGAACAGGTTGCCGATCTTCGTCTTGCCGATCAGCGGCACGTTGCTGGGCGTGGCGGGGCGCAGCCCGGTCCAGAACTGGGCCTGGCGCGTGTCGCCCGCGCCGGGAAAGAGTTCTTCCACGCGGCGCACGATGGCCTCGCAGCGCACGGGGTTCAAGTCGCGCTGGTAGCCGTTGAGTTCTGCCGTGCCGGCGATTCGCAGGCGGTCGCCGCGCTCGCTGGTGTAGCGCGAGAAGACGAGCTTGTATTCATCGTCCGTCAGGCTCACCTCGTAGGCCGCCGAGGCATCGCGCACCGGCAGGGTGACCGAATAGCCCTTGGCCGGGTAGATGGGCAGGCGCAGGCCCAGTGGCTCGGCCAGCAGCGGGCTGAACGAGCCCATGGCCAGCACGTAGGCATCGCCCCGCACGCGTTCGAAGCGGCCTTCCGCGTTGGTGATCTCGGCATGGTCGATGGCGCCGCCTGCCGTGCGCAGCGCCGTGATGTGGCAGCCGGTACGGAACTGCACGCCCGCCGCCTGCGCCAGCCGGGCCAGCTCGCGCGTGAAGGTGTTGGCGTCGCCCGATTCGTCCTCGGCCGTGTAGGTGGCGCCGGCCAGTTGCGGGCGGATGTGGGCGAGTGCGGGCTCCAGCCGCACGGCCTCGTCGGCGCTGACCACGCGGCGCTCGCAGCCCAGGGCGCGCATCTGCTCGGCGGGGGCGAGCGCGGCATCGAACTCCCGGGCGCTCGTGTAGAAATGCAGGATGCCCTGCGTGCGCTGGTCGTACTGGATGCCCGTATCGCGGCGCAATTGCTGCAGCGTGTCGCGGCTGTAGGTGCCCAGGCGCACGATCTGCTCGATGTTGTGCCGCGTGCGCGCCGGCGTGCATTCGCGCAGGAACTGCAGGCCCCACAGCCACTGGCGCATGTCGGCGCGCAGGCGAAAGAGCAGGGGGGCGTCTTCGCGGCCCAGCCATTTCAGCACCTTGAACGGCGCGCCGGGATTGGCCCAGGGCTCGGCATGGCTCACCGAGATCTGCCCGCCGTTGGCGAAGCTGGTTTCCGCGCCGGGAACGCCCTGGCGGTCGGTGACGGTCACTTCGTGGCCGAGCTGCTGCAGGAAGTAGGCGGAGGTGGTGCCGAGCAGGCCGGCACCGAGAACGATCACGCGCATGATTCACAAGCCTTTTGGAAGGTTTGCACCAAGCAAATCGCCGGCGTGGCGCTATTGAATCGATAGCATGCAGCCGACGGCGATCTGCCGTGCTGCCGCTCCCCCTGTCCTTGGTACCTGAGAGATTCACCCTGCGCCAACACGGCGAGGGGCTTGCTCCTTCGGTGCGCCATGGCATGCATGGCGGCTCTCCAGACGGCTTTGATGGTGGTGCAGTACGGGACCTGAGCGTGTATGGGAGTTTGCGCCTTCGGTGGAGCGGCCCGGGGGCCGTTCGCTCTCCTGCGGGGTGCATCGTAGCAGCGAAGCCGCGCCGCGCAAACCCGGTGCGCGGTGAAGGGGGCCGTGCCGCAGCGGTCAGTCGATGCGGATCCGGGCGTCCTTCACCACCTGGGCCCACTTGGCGCGGTCGGCGTGGACGGTCTGGCGGAACTGCGCGGGCGTCTCGATGCGCACGGCGTTGCCCTGCGATTCGAAGCGCTCGCGCACGTCGGGCTGCTCCAGCACCTGGCGCAGGGCGGTGTTGAGTTGTTGCACCACGGCGGCGTCCGTTCCCTTGGGCGCGAAGAGGCCGAACCAGATCGAGCTGTCGAAGCCCTGCGTGCCCGGCAGGCCGCTGGAGGCAATGGTGGGCACCTCCTTGACGGCGGCCACGGGCTTGGCAGTGGTCACGCCCAGCAGGCGCACCTTGCCGGCCTTGTAGTGCGGCAGCACGGTCTGCACCTGGTTCATGATGCAGCAGGTCTCGCCGCGCACCACCGACGTGATGGCTTCGGGGCCGCCCTTGTAGGGCACGTGGACCATGTCCAGGCCCAGGCGCGCATTGAATTCGGCGAACGCCATGTGCGTGCCGGCGCCGTTGCCGGTGGAGGCGTAGTTGTATCGGCCCGGGTGGGCCTTCACCGCCGCGACGAACTCCTGGAGCGTCTTCACGTCGATGACGTTCGGGTTGATGGTGAGCACGTTCGACACGTCGATCAGCGGGCCCACGGGCACGAAGTCGTCCTCCACGTCGAAGGGCAGCTTGGGGTAGAGCGCGGCGTTGCTGCCGTGCGTGGCGGCGGTGCCGAAGGCCAGCGTGTAGCCGTCGGGCCTGGCGCGGGCCACGAACTCGCTGGCGATGTTGCCGGCGGCGCCCGATTTGTAGTCGATGACGATGGGCTGCCCGAGCTTCTGGCTCAGGGGCTCCTGCACCGCGCGGGCCACGACGTCGATGCCCGAGCCCGCCGGAAAGCCCAGGATCAGGGTGATCGGTTGCCGGGGCCAGCCGGCCGCTTCGGCGTGGGCGCCGAAGCTGAAGGTGGCGGCCGCGGCGCAGGCCAGGGCGGCGGCGATGCGGTGGATGGCTCGGTGAGTGATGGAAAAGAGGGGCGGCATGGCAGAGGGGCGCTGAACGCGGGGTGGGAACCGATGCGCCATTGTGGGCAGGCGTTCATGCGCCGCACGCCATATGCATATGGGCCGGGGGCGCGCCGCCGCCATAGGGTGAACGCGGTGGGCGCGGGGCCGCGCGGGCCCCGCGTGGCTCAGTACCGGTTCGGGTTGTCCGGGCGGCGGTCCTGGCGGTTGGGCACGCCGTCGCCGTCGCGGTCCCAGCCGCCGCGGCGCATTTCCCAGCGGCCGTCGTGTTGCACCCAGGCCGGCTGGCGATAGACATAGCCGGGGCGGGCACGGACCCAGTGGCCGGCCACCCAGACATGGCGGTGGCCACGCCATTCCCAATGGCCCGTCTCCCACACCATGCCGCGGCGCGGGGGCGGCACGGCTTCACGGCGGGGTGGGGGTGGTGCCTGGTACTGCACCATCACGGGCCCGGGCTGCTGGTACACCGGTCCGCCGGCCTGCACGATCACGGTGGCACTGGTGGCCGCGCGCGCCACGGTGGTGACGGAGCCCAGCGATGCGAGGGCCAGCGTGGCGGCGGTGAGGGCAATGGTCTTGCGGGTCATGAGTTGTGACCGGGTGTTTCCGGCCGGGCGGGGGCCAGGGCCTGCGCCTCACCGGGCGGCGTAGCGCGCCAGCAGGGTGCGCACGATGCGCCGGTGGAACGGAACGACCAGCGCCATGTACACCCGGCCCAGCGTGTTGTGCACATGCACCACGGTGCTCAGGGCGACCCGGGGCGGTCCCTCCGGCGGTTGCCGCTTGGTCAGCGACACCTGCACGTCGAGGTGGCGGTCGTCCTGGCCCATGACCACTTCGTCGTCAGCCAGGTGCCGGATCCGGAAGATGCCCACGCGGTCGCCCACCCGGTAGCTGGCGGCGTCGCGCAGCGGGTGGGCGGCATCGCCACCGAGCGCTCCCAGGTCCTTCAGGCCTGCCAGCCGCACCAGCCGGTTGCGCAGCGCCATGAGCCGGTTCGTCCAGCCGGGCACTTGGGCCACGGTGGACAGCCAGGCCTGCAGCGCACTCGTCGCGGGATCGGGGTCGGTGGTTTCGTAGCTGTCGGCAAAGTAGGCGCCGGGCAGTGCCGATGCAATCGCGCTGCCGGGTGGCACCGCGACGGTGGTGATCGTTGGAGGGTGGGGCGTGGTGTGCATGAGGTGGTGGGGCGTTGTGCCGAAAACAAAGGGTGGCGCGGCTCAGCGCCGCATGCTGGTGAACACGTCGAACTCCCAGCTGCGCAGCGCCAGCAGCACGGTGTAGCCCTCGCGTTCGCGCTCGGATACGCGCTGGTCGGCCAGGTGCTGCTGCGCGAAATCGTTCGCCACGCGCTGCATGCGTTCCCAGAAGGCCGGCGCCAAGCTGCGGCTGATGGCGCCGTGCACCAGCAGAACGCCTTCGCCGGGGCCGTCGAAGCTGCCGGCGAAGTAGTCGAGCAGCGCATGGTCGCGAAAGTAGTGCATCACCGGGCCGTGCGGGCGCCAGCGGAAGGTCTTGGCGAGCTTGAGGCGGTAGCGGTTCAGCGGGCGCAGCTCGATGATGCCGATGCGGTCGAGCTGCACGAGGTATTTGACGCCCTCGGCCTCGCTCAGCCGGTAGGTGGTCACGATCTGCTCCAGCGTCCACTGGCTCAGCACGCAGATCGCCATGAGCATCAGCTTCTTGTCGGCCACCACGGCCGTTTCCTGCGCCTGGCTCAGTTCCTTGAGCAGCGGCTGGCTGTCGGCCACGCGCCGGGCCAGGTCGGCGAAGTCGAGCGCCAGTGCCCGGCAGATCGCATCGATGCGCGACAGCGGCATGTCGCCCTTGGCCAGCATGCGCTTGACGCTGGATTCGGCCATGCCCAGGGCCTGGGCCAGGTCCGCGTACGTCATCTGTGCGGATTTGAGTTCTTTCTTGAGGGCGGCAACGAGGTCGGCGGTGGTGCTCATGGGTATCGATTATGGATACCCGGCGTGGCAGGCGATGGGCCTGGGCGCGTTTCATGCGCCTTGGGGGCGGTGTGGGGGGCGAGACTGCGTGCCATTCCCCGCTGTCTCCCGGAGCTTCCTCTCATGCCCTCGTCCATCCGTTCCTTTGCCCGCCCCCTCCTCTCGCGCCCGGCCTTCGCCGAATGGGCCTTGTACGGCGCCCTGATCGCCTTGGCTGCCTTGAGCGCCTGGGGCCCGCACGTGGCGCCCAATCCGCACCAGCATGCCTTTGCCGACCAGCGCACGCTGTGGGGCATCGCCCATGCGATGGACGTGCTCACCAATCTGCCGTTCGCCCTGATGGGGCTGTTGGGTGTGCGGCGCCTGGCGCAGGGGGGATGCAGCGCCCCTGCCGGTGAAAAGGGGGTGAGTGCCGGGCGCACCACCACGACGGTGATGGCCGCGGTTTTCTTCTCGGGCTTGCTGCTCACGGCCGGTACCTCATCGCTGTACCACTGGATGCCGCACGACATCACGCTGCTGTGGGACCGCATGGGCATGCTGGTGGCGTTCACCGGCCTGTTGGGCCTGGCCGTCGAAGGGCGCATGGGAACGCGGCCCGCCTGGGTGGTGGCCTTGGTGCTGCCGCTGGCGGGTTGGCTGTCGCTGCGGGCCTGGGGCATGGCGGGGCAGATGCTGCCCTGGGGCGTGCTGCAGGGCGGGGGCATGTTGCTGGTCGCGGCGCTGGCTTTTGCTCCGGTGCGGCCCGGTTGCCCGCCTCTGTCGCTGGTGGCCGTGATCGGCTGGTATGCCCTGGCCAAGCTGCTGGAGTTGGGCGACCAGGCGGTGTTCGGCTGGACGGGCGGCGGGGTGTCGGGCCACAGCCTCAAACACGTGGCGGCGGCCCTGGCTGCGTGGCCGGTGATCGCCGCGTTGGCTCCGCGCCCCTCGGGAACTCCCGGAGCCTATTGGGCGCAGTGCGTGCGGGCGGTGCCCTGGCACCGCCCGGCGGATGCCGCAGCGGGCACGGGCCGGGGCACAATCGCCGCCAGCGCGGACGAGGGGGCCCAGCGTGGGGCCGCGGCGCGACGCATCTGAAGAACCATTCCACACAGGAGCACGGCATGAGCCAAGAGCAGGCCCGCATGGCCGACCACCCCCGCGCGGCCGAGCCGTCGCACCCCAACCAGTTCGCCTTGCTGCGCCAGCGCCGCTTTGCGCCATTCTTCTGGACGCAGTTCGCCGGCGCGGCGAACGACAACCTGTTCAAGTTCGCCTTCACGGTGATGGTGACCTACCAGCTCAGCGTGTCGTGGATGCCGCCGTCCATGGCGGGGCTGGTGATCGGCGCGCTGTTCATCCTGCCGTTCCTGCTGTTCTCGGCCACGTCGGGGCAGCTGACGGACAAGTTCGACAAGACCCGCATGATCCGCTTCGTGAAGAACCTGGAGATCGCCATCATGCTGGTGGCGGCCTGGGGCTTCCTCGCCTCCAGCGCCGCGGTGCTGCTGGCGTGCACCTTCCTCATGGGGCTGCATTCCACGCTGTTCGGGCCGGTCAAGTTCGCGTACATGCCCCAGGTGCTGAACGAGCGCGAGCTGACGGGCGGCAACGGCATGGTCGAGATGGGCACCTTCGTCGCCATCCTGCTGGGCCAGGTGGCGGGCGGGCTGCTGGTGGCGGTGCCGGACATCGGCCATGCCTGGGTGGCGGCGACCTGCGTGCTGCTGGCGCTGGCCGGGCGCGCGGTGGCGCAGTTCATTCCGAGCGTGCCGGCCACCGACCCGGGCCTGTCGATCAACTGGAACCCGGTGACCGAGACCTGGCGCAACCTCCGGCTCGCGCATGCGAGCCCCGTGGTGTTCCGCTCGCTGCTGGGCATCAGCTGGATGTGGTTCTTCGGCGCGGTGTTCCTCTCGCAGTTTCCGAGCTTCGCCAAGGAAGTGCTGCACGGCGATGCGCACGTGGCCTCGCTGCTGCTCGTGGTGTTCTCGGTGGGCATCGGCGTGGGCTCGCTGCTGTGCGAGGTGCTGAGCCGCCGGCACGTGGAGATCGGCCTGGTGCCGCTGGGCGCCATCGGCATGAGCGTGTTCGCCATCGATCTGTACTTCGCCTCCCGCTCCCTGCCGCCCGCACCCGAGATGGGGCTGGGCGCCTTCGTGGCGCAGGCCGCGCACTGGCGCGTGATGGCCGACCTGGCGCTGCTGAGCCTGTTCGCCGGCCTGTACAGCGTGCCCATGTATGCCCTGATCCAGATGCGCAGCCAGCCCACGCACCGGGCGCGCATCATCGCGGCCAACAACATCCTGAACGCGCTGTTCATGATCGGCAGCTCGCTGATCGCCGGCGCGCTGCTGGGGGCGGGCTTCTCGGTGCCGCAGATCTTTCTGTTCACGGGCATCGCCAACGCCATCGTGGCGTTCTACATCTTCCTGCTGGTGCCCGAGTACCTGCTGCGCTTCGTGGCGTGGGTGGCGTCGCGCTTCGTCTACCGCTTCAAGATCCGGGGCGACGAGCACCTGCCCACCCAGGGCGCGGCCATCCTGGTGTGCAACCACGTGAGCTTCGTGGACGCGGTGCTGCTCATGGCGGCGAGCCCCCGTCCGATCTACTTCGTGATGGACCACCGTATCTTCCGCGTGCCGGTGCTCGGCTGGCTGTTCCGCCTGGCCAAGGCCATTCCCATCGCGCCGCAAAAGGACGATCCGGCGGTCTATGCCGCGGCGTTCGAGCGCGCCGCGCAGGTGCTGCGGGAAGGGGATTTGCTGGCGATCTTTCCCGAGGGCGGCATCACGCGCGACGGGCAGCTGCAGCTGTTCAAGGGCGGCATCATGAAGATCCTCGACCGTGCCCGCGAGGAAGGCGTGGCGCCCCCGGTGATCCCGATGGCGCTGACCAACCTGTGGGGCTCGTATTTCAGCCGCATCGAGCGGGGCACGGCGATGGCGCGGCCCTTCCGGCGCGGGCTGTTCAACCGCGTGGGCCTGAATGTCGGGCCGGCCGTGCCCGCAGCGCTGGTGCAGCCCGAGCTGCTGCACGCGCGCGTGGCGGGCCTGTTGGCCGACTGAGCGAGCGGGTTTGCGCTGCGGCCCCGCCGTGCCCCGCTGCGAAAGGAGCGGGGCGCGCTGACTCAGGTGGCGGCCAGCGAGGCCAGACCGCGCGGTTGCGGCTGCCCGGCGGACGCCTCGATCGGGCCGTCCTCTTCGCAGGCGCGCAGGCTGGCCTGCACGATGGCATCGGCATCCACCGCGAAGTGCGCCCGCAGGGCGGCCCGCGAGTCGCTGCGGCCGAAGCCGTCGGTGCCCAGCGTCACGTAGCGCCGGCCCGGCGGCACGAAGGCGCGCACCATCTCGGGCAATGCCACCACGTAGTCGCTCGCGGCGACGATGGGCCCGGACGTGGGCGCCAGTTGCTGCTCGAACCAGCTGCCCACCGCATCGCGCTCGCCCTGGCGCCAGCCGCGCTCGCAGGCCTGTCCTTCGCGCGCCAGTTCCACGTAGCTCGTCACGCTCCACACATCGGCCGCCACGCCGTGCTGCTGCTCCAGCCGGTCGGCGGCCTTGAGCACCTCGCCCAGGATGGCGCCGCTGCCGAAGAGCTGCACGCGGTGCGCCAGTGCCGGCGCGCCCTGCCGCAGCCGGTACATGCCGCGCACCACGCCGTCGTGCGCGTCGGCCGGCAGGCTGGGGTTGGCCACGTTCTCGTTGGTGACGGTGATGTAGAAGAATTCGTCGATCTGCGCCTCGACCATGCGACGCATGCCGTGGTCCACGATCACGGCCAGCTCGCCCGCGAAGGCCGGGTCGTAGGCGCGGCAGTTCGGAATGGTGGAGGCCATCAGGTGGCTGCTGCCGTCCTGGTGCTGCAGTCCTTCGCCGCCCAGCGTGGTGCGGCCCGACGTGGCGCCGATGAGAAAGCCGCGCGCCCGCTGGTCCGCAGCCGCCCAGATCAGGTCGCCCACGCGCTGAAAGCCGAACATGCTGTAGAAAATGTAGAACGGCAGCATCGACAGCCCGTGCGTCGAATAGCTCGTGGCCGCCGCCGTCCACGAGGCCAGCGCGCCGGCCTCGGTGATGCCTTCTTCCAGGATCTGGCCGGATTTTTCTTCCCGGTACACCAGCATCGAGGCGTTGTCCTCGGGCTGGTAGAGCTGCCCGAACGGCGCATAGATGCCGACCTGGCGGAACAGCCCCGCCATGCCGAAGGTGCGGGCCTCGTCGGCCACGATGGGCACCACGCGCGGTCCCAGCGCCTCGTCTTTCAGCAGGTTGCCCATCAGGCGCACGAAGGCCATGGTGGTGCTCATGGCCTTGCCGTCCGCGTCCAGCGCAAAGCCCCCGGTGGCCGGCAGCGGCGGCACCGCCACCTCGGGCGCCCGGGCGCGGCGTGCGGGCAGGTAGCCGCCCAGCGCCTGGCGGCGGTCGTGCAGGTAGCGCATCTCGGCGCTGTCGTCGGCGGGCTTGCAGAAGGCGGCGGTGCGGGCCTCTTCGTCGGTCAGCGGCAGGTGGAAGCGGTCGCGGTAGGCCAGCAGTTCGTCGGCGCCCAGCTTCTTGTGCTGGTGCGAGGTCATGCGGCCCTGGCCCACGCTGCCCATGCCGTAGCCCTTCATGGTCTTGGCCAGCACCACGGTGGGCTGGCCGGTGTGGCCGGCTGCGCGCGCGAAGGCGGCATGCACCTTGGCCGGGTCGTGCCCGCCGCGGCGCAGGCGGTCGATGTCGTCGTCCGACAGGTGGGCCACCAGGGCCTGCAGTTCGGGGCTCTTGCCGAAGAAGTGGCGGCGGTTGAAGGCGCCGTCGTTCGCGCTCAGGGTCTGGAACTCGCCGTCCACCGTCTGTGCGAAGGCCCGGGCCAGCGCGTGGCCGTGGTCGCGCGCCAGCAGCGCGTCCCATTCGGAACCCCACAGGCATTTCACGACGTTCCAGCCGGCGCCGGTGAACAGCGATTCCAGCTCGTCCACGATGCGGCCGTTGCCGCGCACCGGGCCGTCCAGGCGCTGCAGGTTGCAGTTGATGACGAAGATGCAGTTGTCCAGCCCCTCGCGCGCGGCGAGGGTGAGCGCGGCGATGGATTCGGGCTCGTCCATCTCGCCGTCGCCGAAGAAGCCCCAGACCTTGCGGCCCGCCGTGTCGCACAGGCCCCGGTCGGCCAGGTAGCGCATGAAGCGCGCCTGGTAGATCGCCTTGATCGGGCCGATGCCCATCGAGCCCGTGGGAAACTGCCAGAAATCCGGCATCAGGTAGGGGTGGGGGTAGGAGGTCAGGCCCTGGATGCCCTTGGCCTCGGCGGCCAGCTCCTGCCGGTAGTGGCGCAGGGAGTCTTCGCTCAGCCGGCCTTCCAGGTAGGCGCGTGCATACACGCCGGGCGCGGAGTGCGGCTGGAAGTACACCAGGTCGCCGCCGTGCTGCTCGGTGCGCGCATGGAAGAAATGGTGGAAGCCCACCTCGAACAGGTCCGCCGCCGAGGCGTAGCTGGCGATGTGGCCGCCCAGCTCGCCCTGCGCGGCATTGGCCCGCACCACCATGGCCAGCGCGTTCCACCGCACGATGGCCGACAGCCGCTGCTCGATCTGCGGGTCGCCCGGGTAGGGCGGCTGCTCTTCCACCCGCACGGTGTTGAGGTATGAGGTGATGCCGGCCGGGCTCCATTGCAGCCCGCGCTGGCGCGCATGGGCCAGCAGCGCGTCGAGCAGGGCCGCGGCACGCTCGCGGCCCTGGCGGGGCTCCCAGGCGGCCAGCAGGCCGTCGAGCGCATCGCACCATTCCTGGACTTCACCCGGGTCGAGCGTATCGGGCAAGGGGGTGGCGCCGGGCCAGCCGAGTCGTGTCATGGTGCTGCGTTCTCCTGGATGGGTCGATCAACCGTTGCGGAAAAGGAAACTGTAGGCGTTCAGGGCGGGCACGCCGCCCAGGTGCGCATACAGCACCTTGGAGCCTGCCGGAAATTCGCCGTTGCGCACCATCTCGATCATGCCGTGCATCGACTTGCCTTCATAGACCGGGTCGGTCAGCATGGCCTCCTGGCGCGCACACAGGCGGATCGCCTCCAGCGTGCCTTCGCTGGGCAGGCCGTATTCCGGGCCGCCGTAGCGCGTGTCCAGCACGATGTCGGCTTCGGTGATGTCGCGGCCCAGCTCCACCAGCTGGGCGGTGTTCTGCGCGATGCGCAGGATCTGCGCGCGGGTCTGCTCCGGCTTGGCCGATGCGTCGATGCCGATCACCTTGTCGGCCCGGCCGTCGGCGGCGAAGCCCACCACCATGCCGGCCTGCGTGCTGCCCGTGACCGAGCACACGACGATGTAATCGAACTGAAAGCCCAGTTCCTTTTCCTGCTGGCGCACTTCTTCGGCGAAGCCGACGAAGCCCAGGCCGCCCTTGGGGTGCTCGGAGCAGCCCGCCGGAATGGGAAACGGTTTGCCGCCGGCCTGGCGCACGTCTTCCATGGCCTGCTCCCAGCTCGGGCGGATGCCGATGTCGAAGCCCGCCGCGTCCAGCCGCACGTCGGCGCCCATGATGCGGCTCATCTCGATGTTGCCCACGCGGTCGTACACCGCGTCGGAGTAGTTCACCCAGTTCTCCTGCACCAGCACGCACTTCATGCCCAGGTGCGCGGCCACGGCGGCCACCTGGCGCGTCTGGTTGGACTGGATGCCGCCGATGGAGACCAGCGTGTCGTAGCCGCCTTCGATCGCCTCGGGAATGAGGTATTCGAGCTTGCGCGTCTTGTTGCCGCCGAAAGCCAGGCCCGAGTTGCAGTCCTCGCGCTTGGCATACAGCTCGACCTTGCCCCCCAGGTGGGCGGACAGGCGCGGCAGCGGCTGGATGGGCGTGGGGCCGAAGGTCAGCGAATGGCGGGGGAATTTCTGCAAGTTCATGGGAAGCATCCTGGCAAAGGGAGGGGCATGGGGGCGGGGTTCCGGCGCCGCGGTGGATTGCTGCTGCCGCGCAGTGGCAGGGCAACCGCCAAAGGCAGTCCGTTGCCTGGAATGGTAGGAAAATGCGGGCGCAATAGGGTTGCAAAAATGGATTGAAAATCGGTCTTGAAAAGAACAGTAAGCCTGTTTATTTCGATTTCATTGCAGGAAAACATTCATGTGCGCAACAAAATTAAGAAAGCCTGCGGTGCCGGCACCCGCTGTCGATCTCACCGGCGAACTGGATCGCACCGACAAGGCCATCCTGCGGGCGCTGCAGCGCGATGCCTCGGTCTCCAACGTGGCGCTGGCGGCCAAGGTCCACCTGAGCGCACCGGCCTGCCTGCGGCGAGTCGAGCGTCTCAAGCGCCTGGGGCTGATCGACGGGGTGGTGGCACTGCTCAATCCGCGCGCCGTGGGCGCTGGCATGCTGGTGATGATCGGCGTGGTGCTGGACCGCTCCACGCCCGAGTCGTTCGCCGAGTTCGAGAAGGCCGCTGCCAAGATCTCGGGCTGCATGGAATGCCACGTGGTGACGGGCGAGTTCGACTATTTTCTACTGGTGCGCACCAAGGACAGCGAAAGCTTCAACCGCCTCCATGCGGAGCAGCTGCTCTACCTGCCGGGCGTGCGGCAGGTGCGCTCGTTCATGGTGATCCGCAACGTGCTATCGACGACCGAGCTGCCCATGGCGATCTGACGCCGTCACGAGCTGCGCCCAGCCCGTGACGGCGCTGCCGGTGTGTCTCGGCCGCTCAGCCACTGAATTGCAGGCGGTCTCCGGCGAGGCGCCGGCCACCGTCTGCCTGTGCGTACCCGACTTTCTGCAACGCTGCCCCGTGACCGCTGGCGCGACGGCGGTCACGGGTTCCTGCTCGGCTCGCTTCAGGGCGCCTTCACGACATGCGGAAAGGTCAGCCCGTAGTTGGCCGCTACGCCGGGCGTGGCGCTGGGGTTGCTCAGCTTGGTGAACGCTGCGCCGATCAGGGGAATTCCTCTCGCGTCGGGTACCCGCATGACCGCCCAGCCGTTGAGGGCCGTGCCTGGCAGCGTCTTGCGGGCGATGGAGGAGGACACGGCCGACCGGCTCTCGGAGAACGAAAGCACGGACAGGGCGCCGCAGCTTTCTGGCTGCAATGCGGCGTCCGCCACCACGCTGTCGGGCGTGAGGGTGCCGTCGCGCGAGCCCATCCGGAAGCTCCAGCTGCCGCCCTGGCTGCAGACGCCGTCGCGGACCTGGGTGTTGAGCGCGTGGAAGTACTGCTCGCCGGCCCCGCTGGGGGGCACGACGGAGTAGACGCGCTGGTTCGATGGGTCGGACTGGCTGTAGTCCTTGGCCACGCTGTACCGCTTGGTGGGTGTTGCGACCACCCAGTCGGTGCGGGCGGCGATGGAGTCGTCGAGAACGTACTGGTTCTTGAATTCTCGGACCGCCAGCAGCCGGGACAGGTCGCCTGCCGTCGCGCGGGCGCTGGCTGCGGTGGCGGGCAGATAGACGGGCGTCGAAAGATCGGGCAGGTCGTTATAGCGGGCCAGCAGGACAGCGGATGCCGTCGGGAACGAGGTATTGCCCTGAAGGTCCTTGTTCCGGGTGGCCAGGCCTGCGGACACCAGCAGCGGGTCGGCGGTGTAGCGCTCTGGCTGCAACACTGCCGTGTCCGTGGGGGGGAACAGCATGTAGTTGCCGCGCGCCGGAAGGCCCGTGTTGTTGATGGCCTGGATTGCCGTGGCAGCGCCGGAGAACGTGGTGGAGCCGGGTACGTCGATGATGTACCAAGTTGCACTGAGCTGCCCGCTGGGGGCCGCAAGGCCGCGGCTGGCGGCGACGGCCTCGCTGCTCGTGTCCTGCAGCAGCGCTGCGTTGAGCACGGATTCGGAGCAGGGCGCGACTTCCTTGACTTGCTGGATGGCGACGGACAGCGCCGACTTGCTTGCGCCGTCGGTACCGTAGATCGATGCCTGTGGCACGTCGGCCATCACGATGGCTTCGATGGCGCCTTCGCGGGTGTTGGCCGCCATGACCTCTGGCGTCCATGCGGGGTCCAGCCGACTGGTGGAAAAAGGTTGCGCAACCCCTTGGGCCAGCCGCGGCAGCGTACAGGTGTTGTCACTTGTGGTCAGCTGAGCCAGGCCGTCGGCCCCGGCCGTCACGGCGCCCGTCCACACGTCGCCGGGCGACAGCAGCACATGCACGCTCAGCAGGCTGTCGCCGTTGTTGGCCCCGCGAAAGCGCACCTTCACGACCTTGCCGTTGTCGAGGTCGGTGTTCACGAGGTGCAGCACCGTCATCTGGCCGTTCTGTGCCGTGAAGTAGGGCACCAGCAATGCATGGCCGGCCTGGCCTTCGGCCACCTTGATGCTGACGGCATCGGTCCCGCCCAGCTGCGTGCTGGAAGGCGTGGCGCCGGTGCCGGCGATCACGCCTGCGTGTGCTGCGCCGGCCATGGCCAGCGTGCCGAGCAGGGCGCTGACCGCCCCGGAAATGGTCTTGACTTTCACGGTTTCTCCTGTGATTGGGATGGCAGGTGGGAACGTCTCCGCCATCGCCCGCGGGCCGCGCAAAGGCAGCCCGTCACGCGATGGGGTCGGCACGGTGGTGGGGGGCCAAAGGCCGCCCTGGGCGGCCGCTGCATGCAGCAGGCCACCCGCAAATCGAAACACCGCGCTGAGGATGGGAGCCATGCCGGGCGATGGTGCCCGGCGGCCCCTGCAAGGATCGTGAACCCGTTCCGAGCGCCAGGTCCATGGCGGCTTGGACAGCCGCCGCCCTGCGTGCGCTCAGGGCGCTTTATACATGTGCGGCATGGTCAGGCCGTAATTGCCCGCGACGCCAGGTGTGGCATTGGGGTTGGTGAGCTTGAGCAGTGCCGCGCCGATGATGGGCCGGCCATCCGACGCATTCGTGGCGATGCTGGCCCAGCCGGACACGAAGGCGTCCGAGCGGGGCTGCGTGGTGATCGACGCCGAGACGCTGGAGCGGCCCGCGTCCTGGAAACCCACCGTGGCCACCGTGCCGCAGGCCACCACGGGGCTGAGGGCGAGCCGGGTGGTGGTCTGGCGGTCGAAATAGGTCAGGTTCCACTGGCTGCACACGCTCTCGGGGTTGGTCTTGACCTGGGTGTCGTCGCCCGAGAAATACTGGCTGCCGAGGTCCGAGGGCGGCACCACCGAATACACGCGGGCCACTGCGGGGGGCTGGCTGTAGTCGTAGGCCACGCTGTAGCGCTTGGTGGGCATCGACAGCACCCAGTCCGTCCGGGCGGAAATGGAGGGGTCGGTGGCGTACTGGTTCATCACCTCGGTGGCGGCGAATTGCGCCGACAGGTCCCCGGCCGTCCTGCGCGCGTTGCGCTCGCCGGCCGGCAGGTAGTAGGGCGTGGACAGGTCGGGCAGGTCGTAGTAGCGCGCCTGGATGACGGCCGCATTGGTGGGCTCGCTGGTTTCGCCGTCGATGTTCTTCACGCGGGTGGCGACGCCGGCCGAGACCAGCAGCGGGTCGGCGGTGTAGCGCTCGGGCGAGGCGACGGTCAGCCCGGTGGGCGGAAACAGCACGTAGTTGCCCCGTGCATTGCGGCCCGCGTTGTTGACAGCGCGGATCGCGGTGGCGGCCCCCGAGAAGGTGGTGGAGTTGGGCACGTCGATGATGTACCAGGTGCCCGCCACGCCGCCCGTGGGCGTGGCCAGGCCGCGGGCTGCGGCGGTGGCCTCGGTGCTGGTGTCTTCCAGCAGCGCGGCGCTCAGCGCCGCATCGGTGCAGGGGGCCGTTCCGTTCACCGGGCGGATGGCCGTGAAGAGGGCGGAGCGTTCCTGCTGGCCCGTGCCATAAACGGCGGCGGCGGGAATGTCGGCCGCCACGATGGCCTCGATGGCGCCCTCGCGGGTGTGGTTGGCCTGCACGTCGGCGGCCCACAGGGGGTTGAGCCGCTCGGTGATGAAGGCCTGTGCCACGCCAGGCGCGAGCCGGGGCGAGGTGCAGGTCGCATCGGCGGTGGTGAGTTGCGCGATGCCGTTGGCGCCGGCCGTCACCGCGCCGGTCCAGACGTCGCCAGGAGCCAGCAGCACGGTCATGTGCAGCAGGCCATCGCCGTTGTTGGCGCCGCGAAAGCGCAGCTTCACGGCCTTGCCGTTGTTCACGTCGGTGTTGACCAGGTGCAGCACGGTCATCTGCCCGTTCTGCGCCGTGTAGTAAGGCACCACGAGGCTGTGGCCGGGGCCGCTTTCGGCGATGGCGTAGGTGGTGGCATCGGTGGTGCCCATCACGCTGCTGGAGGGCGTGCCCCCCGTGCCGGCGATGACGCCGGCCAGGGCGCTGGAGGCGAAGCCGGCGCTGCACAGCAGGGCGCACGCGGCCGCGATCTTCTGGATAGGCATGCGGAGTCCTTCGGAGGGAGAGCCAATGATGGCGGCAGATTACCGCAATCCGCCCGGCTGCGGCACTCGCCGAGGGGCTGGGGAAGCAGGGAAAGTATCGCCATGCGATACCAGGCAGCCGAAAGTCCGCCACCTGTGCATTCCAGCGCGTGCCGGGGCGGGCGGCTTGCGCATGATCCGCCCCATGTTCCACCACGGGCCGCAAGCCCTTCTCTCCATGTCACACCCCTTTGCTCCTTCGCCCCTGATCCAGCGCGATACGCCCGCCTGGCGCCTGCAGGTCTGGGTTTCGTTCGGCATCGCCGTGTTCTGCTGCGCAGTGGGGCTGGCCTGGCTGCCAGGGGAGGCCATGGAGCGGGCCTTCATGGTGATGGGATACGTCTTTTGCCTGTCGGCCGCGTTCATGCTGGCGAAGTTCGTGCGCGACAACCAGGCGCGCCGCGGCGCGGACACGCCGATGTTCAAGCTGGTCGTCTGGGGCGCGTTCGCGGTGGCCGTGGGCCTCACGGGCTGGGGCCTGTGGAGCATGGACATCAACCCGACCTACCAGGCCTTCCTGGGCGTGAGCTGGCTCTACCTGATCACCACCGCCTTCACGCTGGCCAAGATGCTGCGCGACCGCCACGAGGCGGACCTGGCCGACGCCCGCTGGCAAGGCCGCCGCGAGGCCTCCATGCAAGCCGGCGGCCCCCCTTCCGCACCAGCCGCTGCCCCGGACAAGGCCGGCAAGGCGACGGTGGAGTAACCCGAGGGCCGGAGCGGGCGGGGTGCCCGCTTTCCCGGCTGTCCAGCGCGCGCACGGGTCCCCCGCTGGCGCCCCTTTTTTCTGGAGAAAGACCATGCGCATCGAGACTCTGATCCCCCGTTTTTCCTGGACCCGCCAGGCCGCGGGCTTCGGCCTGGCCTGGGCGCTGGCGGCAGGTGCCGTGCATGCGCAGAGCGAGGTGTCCGTCGGCCTGTCGCTGCTGCCCGTGGCGTCGGTGGTGGGCACCGCCTCGGTGGCGTCCACGGCCGCCGGGGCCGTGGCGGCCGTTCCCGTCGCGTTGTCGGTGGGCGGTGCGATCCTCACGGTGAAGGTGGTGGAGGCATCGGCCAACGGCACGGTGTATGTGCTGGAGCGGGCGTCCGACGGTGCACAGGTCAGCGTCGAGGTGGCAGGCCGTGCGGCCTCCGGCGCCGTCCACGCCGTGGGAACGGTGGTGGCCTGCAGCGTGATCGGCACCGGTGTCGTCCTCTCGGTGGCGGGCGAGGCGCTGGCCTTTGTGCCCAATGCCCTGGGCCGTGCGCTGCTCTACAACGAGCGGCTGTGAGAGGGCGGCCCATGCGAAGACTGCTGCTGGCCGCCATGGTGGCCGTCGCTCTGGCCGGTACGGGCGCCGCGCACGCGGGCCGCTCGTGCGAGGCGCGCAAGCCGACCCCGCAGCTCATCGAGCGCGGCATGGATCTGGCCGCCCGCACGGCCCGCGCCCTGGACGCGGAGCACGCCCGCTCGGGCACCCAGGTGGTGGTGCTGGCGCGCGCGGGGCAGGACCTGTCCCGGTACGGGCTGCGCTACTCGCACCTGGGCTGGGTCTACCGCACGCCGCAGGGGTCGTGGCGCGTGGTGCACAAGCTCAACGAGTGCGGCACCGCGGTGGGTGTGGTGTACCGGCAGGGGCTGGGCGAGTTCTTTCTCGACGACCTGTGGCGCTACGAGGCCGTGTGGGCCGTGCCAACGCCCGAGGTGCAGCAGCGGATGCTGGTGGTGCTTGCCGACCGCACGCGCGCCACGGCCATGCACCAGCGGCCCTACAGCATGGTGAGCTACGCCTGGGGCACCAAATACCAGCAATCGAACCAGTGGGCGATGGAGACGCTGGCCGCGGCCATGGAGCCCGACACCGTGCTCCGGCGCGACCAGGCGCAGGCCTGGCTGCGCTACAAGGGGTACGAGCCGACCGTGCTGAAGGTCGGCGCGCTCACGCGGCTGGGTGGGCGTGTCACGGCGGCGAATGTGGCGTTCGACGACCACCCGGACAGCGAGCGTTTTGCCAACCGCATCGCCACGGTGACGGTGGACTCCGTCCTGGCATGGCTGCAACGCGCGCAACTGGCGTCGGCCCCGGTGGCGCTGCCGCCGCCGTGACTTCCACGCGGGTTTATAGTCAAAAGCCGCTGATGCCGGGATATTGATTGCCTGTGTTGCTATCAAATGAATAGTATTTCAATGCTGAGGAGCTGATCATGAGCAAATCCCTTCGCCTGTCGGAAAAATGGTTCCGCCGGGGCCTGTGGCTGGTGTCGCTGGTGTTCGCCAGTTTCCTGATCGGGCTGGGCGGCACCGTGGTGGACGACCTGCCCAAGGTCGAGGCCACGCTGCAGCTCGATGACTTTCTGGACCGCCCCGCCGCGGACGCGCTGCGCGCCCAGGTGCGCAACGCGCAGCAGGCCGAGGAAAGCGCGGACACGGCGCTCGACCAGGCCCGCTTGCAGCTGGCCAAGTCGCGCAGCGAAACCGCGGCCGAGCGCGAGACCTTCAACAACTGGCTGGCCACGCGCAGCGCCACGCAGCAGTCCGAGCACAACCCCGAAGTGGTGCAGCGCACGCAGGCGCTGGACCGCCTCAAGCTGCGCGAGCGCCAGACCCAGCAGGCCGTCGAGGCGCAGCAGCAGGCCGCGCTCGATGCGCGCCAGGCGGCGGCTGCCGCGCAGCAGCGGCTGTCCGCGCTGGAGCAGGGCGGCTACGAGCGCATGGCCGTGCAGCAGCGCAAGGTGCAGTTGCGCGTGTTCCTGTACCGGCTGGCGCTCACCCTGCCGCTGCTGGTGATTGCCGGCTGGCTGTTCGTCAAAAAGCGCAAGGGCACTTACTGGCCGTTCGTGTGGGGCTTCATCTTCTTCGCGCTGTTCGCTTTCTTCGTCGAACTGGTGCCCTACCTGCCCAGCTACGGCGGCTATGTGCGCTACGTGGTCGGCATCGTCGTGACCGCGCTGGTCGGGCGCTATGCCATCGTGGCGCTCAACCGGTACCTGGAGCGCCAAAAGCGTGCCGAGGCGCTGCCCGACCAGGAGCGCCGCAAGGAGCTGAGCTACGACGTCGCCCTGGCGCGCCTGGCCAAGAGCGTGTGCCCGGGGTGCGAGCGGCCGGTGGACCTGAAGGACCCTGCCATCGACTTCTGCCCCCACTGCGGCATCGGGCTGTTCGACCACTGCGGCGCGTGCAGCACCCGCAAGAGCGCATTCGCCCGGTTCTGCCATGCCTGCGGAGCGGGTGCGAGTGCCGGCCGGGGGCTGCCGGGCGGCGAATCGGAAGCCTCCGTCACGGCGTCGCCGCACAGCGCCGGACCATCGGCTGGCGGCCTCGCTCCCGCGGGATCAGCCTGAACGGAGTCCTGGAGGCGGTGAGGTCTGTGGCGTGGCGCCTCAGCCGCCCATCACCACCGGGCCGCCCTTGGCCAGCGCCCGCTGGTAGGCCGGGCGGGCCCGCATGCGGGCCTGGTAGGCCTGCAGGTGCGAGTGCTGGCCGGCGTTCTGCACGCGGCTCATGGCCGCCTCGACCGGAAAGCTCATCTGGAAATCGGCCATGGTGAGGTCGGCTCCGGCAAACCAGGCGTTGCGCGACAGGTGGTCGTCGATGAAGGCCATGGCCGTGGCCAGGTTGGGGTCCACCAGCTTTTGCTCCGCCTTGCCGCACACGGCCCGCGCGATGGGGCGCACGAAGAACGGCATGGGCTGTTTGGGCAGCGTCTGGAAGACCAGCTTCATCACCAGCCAGTTCATCAGCGAGCCCTCGGCGTAGTGCATCCAGAAGCGGCACTGGCGGCGTTCGGGCGTGCCGCGCGCCGGCTCCAGGTGCGCGAGGTCGCCCTGTGCCTTCGCGCCGTAGCGGTCCACCAGGTATTCGATGATGGCGCCCGATTCGGCGATGACGTCGTCGCCTTCGGTGATGACCGGCGACTTGCCGAGCGGATGGATCTTGCGCAGCTCCGGCGGCGCCAGGCGGGTGCGCGGGTCGCGCTGGTAGGTCCGGAGTTCGTAGGGCACGCCCAGTTCTTCCAGGAGCCACAGGACGCGCTGCGAGCGCGAGGTTTCGAGGTGGTGGACGGTCAGCATGGCGCCATCGTAGCGGGCGCACGCCGGGCCGGATACCGCCGCGGTCCCGCAGCGGACATCGCCGGGCCCCGTGCTGCGCGTCCAGTGCCGGGGGGGCCGGGGTTCTCGGGCTACACGCCGCGGGCGCGGTCGGCCGCGAACTGCCGGCGGAATTCGCCGAAGCGCCCCGCGTCCAGCGATTCGCGCACCTCGCGCATCAGGTTCAGGTAGTAGTGAAGGTTGTGGATGGTGGTGAGCATCGGTCCCAGCATCTCGCCGCAGCGGTCCAGGTGGTGCAGGTAGGCGCGGCTGAAGCCGCCGCGGCCGCCCTGGTCCCAGGCCACGCCCTCGGCGCCCGCGCAGGCATGGCAGGTGCAGGTGGTGTCGAGCGGCTGGTGGTCGGCCTTGTGGCGCGCATTGCGCAGCTTCAAGTCGCCATAACGCGTGAAGATCGTGCCGTTGCGCGCATTGCGCGTGGGCATCACGCAGTCGAACATGTCCACGCCCTGGGCCACGCCTTCCACCAGGTCCTCGGGCGTGCCCACGCCCATGAGGTAGCGCGGCTTGTGCGCCGGCAGGCGGTGCGGGGTGTGCGCCATGATGCGCAGCATCTCGTCCTTGGGCTCGCCCACCGAAACGCCGCCCACCGCGTAGCCGGGAAAGTCCATCTCCACCAGCCGGTCCAGCGATTCGGCGCGCAGGTTCTCGAACATGCCGCCCTGCACGATGCCGAACAGCGCGTTGGGGTTGTTCAGGCGGTGGAATTCGTCCTGGCTGCGCCGGGCCCAGCGCAGGCTCATCTCCATCGACGTGCGCGCCTCGCGCTCGGTGGTCAGCTGGCCCTTGGTTTCATACGGGGTGCACTCGTCCAGCTGCATCACGATGTCGCTGTTGAGCGTCGTCTGGATCTGCATGCTCACCTCGGGCGACATGAAGAGCTTGTCGCCGTTCACGGGCGAGGCGAAGTGCACGCCTTCCTCGGTGATCTTGCGCATGGCGCCCAGGCTCCATACCTGGAAGCCGCCGGAGTCGGTGAGGATGGGCTTGTCCCATTGCTCGAACCGGTGCAGGCCGCCGAAGCCCTGCATCACGTCCAGCCCCGGGCGCATCCACAGGTGGAAGGTGTTGCCCAGGATGATCTGCGCGCCCATGTCGTGCAGGCTCTGCGGCATCACGCCCTTGACGGTGCCGTAGGTGCCCACGGGCATGAAGATGGGGGTCTGCACCACGCCGTGGTTCAGGGTGAGGGTGCCGCGGCGCGCGTGGCTGGAAGGGTCGGTGGTCAGGAGGTCGAACTGCAGCATGGCGCGCATTGTCCCAGACGCCCGCAGGGTCGGGCGCGCGGCGGGGCGCCGCTACACTGGACCGCACCGTCTGCCGGGCGCGCGAAGCGCATCGCCGGCAGCGACCTCAGACTCCCGGAAAAGGACACGAACATGCTCAAGATCCTCATCGCCGTCGATGGCTCGGACCTCTCCCTGGACGCCGTGCATCACACCCTGGCCCTGCTGCGCCAGGGCCTGCGCGCCAGCGTCGTGCTGGCCCATGTGCAGGAACCCGCCACGCTCTATGAAATGGTGGTGTCGCGCGATCCGGACCTCATCGCCGCAGCCAGCCTGGAAGCCGGCCTGCACCTGATGGCCCCGGCCCGCGCGATCTTCGAGGCCGCGGACGTGGAGCATGAAACCGATGTGGGCGTGGGCGATGTGGCCAATACGCTGGTGGAGATCGCCGAGCGCCACGGCTGCGGCATGCTGGTCATCGGAGCCCGCGGGCAGGGCGCCATCCGCAGCGCGTTGCTGGGATCGGTGTCGCAGGCGCTCGTGCATGCGAGCCATGTGCCGGTGACCATCGTCAAGCACGCCGACGCGCTGGAAACCGTGGATATGAATGCCGAGGGCGGGCAGGAAGCCCTGGCCTGATCAATCTCGGCAAGTTCTCAGGCGGCCTTGCGGAAGGGCTCGCTCGGGCGCTGCAGCTTGCCGTGCGGCAGGCTGGCCAGGCGCTTGAACATGCGCCGGCAGTAGCCGTTGATCCACAGGCATTTGTTGAGCTCGTCCACCGGCAGCGGGCCGGAAACGACGACGATGTCGTTGGCCACTTCCAGCGCACCGGCGGCGCGCAGGCGGCGGCGCGTGTTGCTGGCCCAGGACTGGATGCGCGATGGGGTTCCGTGCTGATGGACCTCGCCCGTGTGCGCATCGAAAGCGATGGCAACGGTGTCGGTCTTCAGCTTGAAACGGCGCTCGCCTGTGACGGCACTGGGCGCCTCGCGCATGTCGTACAGGTAATAACTTCCGGCCTTGAGCTGATATTGCATGTCCATGGTTTCGTCCTCCGAGGGGCATTGTCCTGGGGGCTTGGACCGGCAATGGTGGAGAAAGCGGCATGAAAACGCCTCTTATTCCAGAGAGTGGTGCTCGGGGCCTGCCGGACTTCGGTGTGCGTGCCATTGTGTCGGCGCGCGTGCGCCGATTCAAGGCAGCAACCCCGTCAAAGGGTAACCGGATGTGATACGGCCGGCCCCGCGCAGCACCTGCGCGGGGCCGGCCGAGCGCTCAGAGAATCAGAAGTCCACCAGGCTTAGGCCGACGCTGAACACCGTGCGCTTGCGGTTGTAGTCGATCATGCTGTCGCCGTAGCCGCTGAACAGGGCGGTGTGCAGGCGCAGGTTGCTCTTGCTGCCGCCCAGGCCCTTGCCCAGATTCTGCAGCCATTCGATGCGTGCCGAGCCCCGCGGCGTCGAAGCCAGCGAGTGCCGCACGGTCACACCCACGGTGTTGTCGCGGTCGTAGTTCCAGTTCACCTGCAGCTCGCCGCGGCCGATGTAGTCGCTGATGCCCGGGTTGTCGTCGCTGTCGGCGCTTTCGCTCAGGCGCTTCCACAGGCGCGCGTTCACGCTCCAGCGGTTGTCCAGCTCCATGCCGGTCATCAGGTACACGCGGTTCCAGCTGCGAGACAGCGGCAGGCTCTGGCCGTTCGACTGGTGCACCAGCCCGATGCCGCTGTAGCGCCAGCGCCAGCCGAAGGGCAGCTTGGCGTCGGTGGGGTACACGTACATCACTTCCGGCTCGTGGTCGGTCGCGCGGAAGGGGCGCGAGATGTCGGGGCTGAACAGCTGCCAGTACGACTGCTGCGTGTAGCCCACCCACACCGAGTCCTTGAGCGTGGGATGGCCCTGCGTGAGCAGGCCCTGGGCGATCTTGGTGCGCACCGACAGCTGGATGCGGTTCTCGGTGGTCCGGTAGTCCACGGCCGACGTGGCGTTGTGGTCCGGCACGGGCGAGGTGGGCTGGCGGTTCACGTTGCTGCCCTTGACCACCGAGACGCTGATCGGCCGGTAGCCACGGAAGCGGAAGGTGCCGCAGTCGCTGCCCGACTCCAGCTCCCAAAAGCGCGACAGCGTGCTGTACTGCTCATCGCGGCAGCCTTCCACCTGGGCGACGTCGATGAGGCGGGTGGCCGGCAGCGTCGTGTCCACGGGGGTGGGTGGTGCGGAACTGGCCGTGGTGTTGCCGGTGGGTGCGCCGGCCGATGCGGCGGGCGCTTTCCAGGCCTGCTGGCCCGCCCACTGGTCGAAGCAGGCCAGGCGCGCGGTGCTGTCGCCGGCCATGGCGGTGCAGCGGCGCCAGGCGTCGCCGGCCGCTTCCGCCTGGGCGGGCGTTTGCGCCAGCGCGGCGCCCGCGGGGGCGCACAGGGCCAGGGCCAAAGTGCCCAGGCGCCGGGGTGTCATGGCCTGCCGGACTGCTTGCGCAGCACGGGCGGGGCGGTGGTGTTTTATGCGTTGTTCCATGTTCCTCGTATCTCCTTGCCGCAACTGCCTTGTTCCACCTGGCCGATCCAGGTGGCGCTGATGATGTTCCTGCCCTTGGCCGATGCCCCGGGCGCCAGATCGCTTGGGCCCACGTCACCCCCGACCTGGGCCGGAGTGCCGTCGCGCTGCACGGGGCCACGCATGCTCTGTGCCAGCGCCGGTTGCGCTGGACGCGGCAACACGGGGCGGCGGATCATGGCATGGCCGGTCATGGCGGGGCGTTCTGCGCCTTGCGCGCAGCGAATTCGGCGCGCAGCGCCTTGAGTTTTTCGCGTGGGTCTTCGCGGGCGGTGTTCTTGTCCAGCGCCATCTCGGCGATGAAGCGGCTGGGCTGCGCGTTCACCATCTCACGGCCCTTCTTGCGCTTTTTCGTCCAGCTGACGGCTAGGCTGCGCTGGGCGCGGGTGATGCCCACGTACATCAGGCGGCGCTCTTCCTGCAGGCGCTGCAGCGTGTCGTCGCTCACCTTGAGCTGCCGGCCCTCGTCGTCGTCGAGCTTGAAGGGCAGCATGCCCTCGGTCACGCCCACCAGCACCACATGCGGCCACTCCAGGCCCTTGGAGGCATGCAGCGTGGACAGCGTGACCATGTCCTGGTCCTTCTCGCGCTCGCTGATGGTGGACAGCAGCGCGATGGTCTGAGAGACCTCCAGCAGGCTCTTGGTCTCCTTGGTGACGACGCTGCCCGAGGTGTCGTCGATCTGGCCGCCGGCGCGCTGCGACATCCAGTCGCAGAACTCCAGCACGTTGCTCCAGCGCGCGGCCGCGACCTTCTCGCTGTCCTCGCCGTCGTACAGGTGCTTTTCGTAGTCGATTTCCTTGAGCCAGTCGGCCAGGAAGGCGCGCGAATCCTCGGCGCCGTGCGTGTGCCGGGCGCGGTATTCGAGGTCGTTGACGTAGCGCCCGAACTCCATCAGCCCGTCGAGCGCGCGCTTGGGGATGGCCGCCGGCAGCATGCCGTTGAACAGCGCGCCGAACATGCTCAGCTTGTGCTTGGTCGCGAATTCGCCCAAAGCGCCCAGCGTGGTGTGGCCGATGCCGCGCTTGGGGCTCGTGATGGAGCGCAGGAAGGCCGGGTCGTCGTTGTTGTTGATCCACAGGCGGAACCAGGCGCACAGGTCCTTGATCTCCGCGCGGTCGAAGAAGCTCGTGCCGCCCGAGACCTTGTAGGGGATGTTGGCCTTGCGCAGCGCCTTCTCGAACGGCTTGGCCTGGTGGTTGGCGCGGTACAGGAGGGCGAAGCTCTTCCAGGCCGGCGGCGGGTTGGCCGCGGCACGCAGGCTCTGGATGCGGGCCACGGCGCGCTCGGCCTCGTGCTCTTCGCTGTCGGCATCAACCACGCGCACCGGCTCGCCTTCGCCCAGTTCGGAAAACAGCGTCTTGGGAAACAGCTTGGGGTTGGGCTGGATCACGTTGTTGGCCGCGCGCAGGATGGCGCTGGTGGAGCGGTAGTTCTGCTCCAGCTTGATCACCTTGAGCTGCGGAAAGTCGATCGGCAGCTTTTTCAGGTTGTCCAGCGTGGCGCCGCGCCAGCCGTAGATGGACTGGTCGTCGTCGCCCACGGCGGTGAAGCGAGCGCGTTCGCCCACGAGCAGCTTGAGCAGCTCGTACTGCGTGGCATTGGTGTCCTGGTATTCGTCCACGAGCACGTGGCCCAGCACCTTTTGCCACTTGCTTCGCACCTCGGGGTGGTCGCGCAGCAGGCGCAGCGGCATGCCGATGAGGTCGTCGAAATCGACGCTCTGGTAGGCGGCCAGGCGTTCTTCATAGCGCCCCATCAGGACGGCGATGCTGCGTTCGTTGTCGTCGGCGGCCTGGGCCAGCGACTCCTGGGCGTTCAGGCCCATGTTCTTCCACTTGCTGATGGTCCACTGCCATTGGCGGGCGGTGGCCATGTCGGTCGTGCCGCCGGCCGCGTCCTTGAGGATGCCGGTCACGTCGTCCGCATCGAGGATGCTGAACTGGGGCTTGAGCCCGAGCACGCGCCCGTCCTCTCGCACCATGCGCACGCCCAGCGCGTGGAAGGTGCACACCAGCACGTCCTTGGCCGCCCGTCCGATGAGGCCCTGCGCGCGCTCGCGCATTTCTGCGGCGGCTTTGTTGGTGAAGGTGATGGCGGCGATGCGGCGCGGCTCCAGCCCCATTTCGATCAGCCGCCCGATCTTGTGGGTGATCACCCGCGTCTTGCCCGAACCCGCGCCCGCCAGCACGAGGCACGGCCCCTCGGTGTAGTGGACAGCCTGGAGCTGGGCGAGATTGAGACCGGCGGACATGCGCAGAAAAAGAAGGCGTTGGCAGGCGCCGGCAAGGCACGGGGTGGCACCCGCCTGCCGGTGGAAGGGGGTGCAGAAGCGCGCAATGATACTGGCACGCGGCCAGCGCGGGCGGCCCCTTTTTTACTAGGTTTCTCCGGCGCTGGCGCCGCGGTTTTTGGAATTTGTCAATAGGTAATCATTTTCCGCATTTTTAGCAAATTTATTGACAATGTATCAAGGTGCATCTTTATACTGACCCATCCATTTGCTTTCCATCGGGGTCACCGCCATGCGCGATGCTTCAGCGGGGGTGGCCGCAGAGATGCTCACCCCCCACTTCTACGAGCGTTTCCACAAGCTGTTCAGTGTCGCGTCGCGCAAATCCCTGCTCCGCTGGCATGAGGTGCCGGCCGCCGAGGCGCAGGTGCTGCTGCTGGACGATGCCAGCGCCCCCCAGCCCGGCTCCACGGCCCCCTGCCTGGTGTGCGTCGGCGGCTCGTTTCCCGACAAGGCGCCTCAGGCGCAATGGACGGCGCGCCTGCAGTCCGGCTACACGCTGGCGGACCTGATCGACGTGCTGGACCGTGCCGCCGTTTTCCTGATGGATTGGCGGGCCCGCCAGAAGATGACCGCCGCCTCCGCCGACACGGCGTGGGAATCCCCCGCCGCGGCACGCATCGCGTTCGGCGCTTCGCACCAGCGGTTCCAACTGAGTTCCTGGGTGTCGCTGGGCGCGCCGTTCCGCTCGGGCGGCAACGTGCGGGCGCTGGCGTTGCTCACCCGCGCGCCGGTCAGCCTGGCGCAGTTGTGCGAGCACAGCGGCCTCGCGCCTGCCGCCGCGCAGGCGCTGCTGGCCGAGTTGTCCCGGCGCAGCGTGCTGCGCACCGAAACGGCGGCGGCTGCGCCCGACGTGCGCGCGGACCGCCACAGGCCGGCCGGGCACGGCGGGCTGGTGCAGCGCCTCGCGCGCTGGGTGCGCGGCGGGGGCCAGGCATGAACGGGGCGTTGCCGCGCATCGCGCTGGTGGGCCCCATGGGCATCGGCAAGACCACTGCGCTGCGCTCGCTGTGCGGCGACGTGATGGCGTCCTCCGACGTGCCCAACCTGGACCGGGCGGCCCATTCCAAGGAATTCACCACCGTGGGCGCCGAGTTCGGCGAGATCGACCTGGGCGATGGCGAACACGTGCAGGTGTGCGGCTGCCCCGGGCAGGACCGATTCGACTTCGTGCGGCAGTGGATTCTCTCGGTGTCGATGGGCGTGTTCATCATGGCCGACGTGTCTCAGCCCTCGGCGGTGGGCGACACGCTCGATCTGCTCGCCGAAATGGCCGAGCAGCCCGATCCGCCGCTGGCGCTGGTGCTCAGCGCCCGCCCGGCCACGCCCGCGCAGATCGAGGCGTTCGGCCGCGCGCTGTCGGCCTCGCCCCACGGCGTGGTCCCCATCCTGGAAGCCGACCCGCGCGACCGCGGCCAGCTGCTGGAGGCGCTGGGCGCACTGGCTTCCATGCTGTCCCTGCAGAACGAACTGGACTGAACCCATGATGAACAAGGCGAACATCGTCGTCCCACCGGAGCGCGCGCAGGCCGCCCGGGAGGTGCTGGACCGCGTGGTGGCCCCTGCGGGCGACGTGCGCATGGCGCTGGTGACCACGCTCGACGGCTTCGAGGTGGCTTCCCTGTCGGTGGGCGGCGGCCTGGAGGTGCGCCGGCTGGCAGCCATGGCCGGCTCGCTCATGGCCATGGCCCGCGCCGTGGGCCGCGAAATCGACTACCCCGGCTGCCGCCGCCTCACCTTCGAGACCGAGGCAGGCCTGGCGATCTTCCAGGCCATCGGCGGCGCCTTCCCCTGCATCCTGTGCCTCGTGCTGGAAAAGCAGGCCGTGCTCGGGCGGGCCCTTTGGACCGCCGGCGAGGTCGCCCAGCAACTGGGCCGCCCCGAATGATCCCCCGCGCGCTGCCGGACCTGCCGGCGGCGCGCATTTGTGCATGCCTTCCCCTTTCCGTGTCTTTGTTTAAGGAATCGAACCCATGGCCTCCCTCCAAGAATCTCTGAATCAACTCCATGCCATCGACGGCGCCCTGTGCGCAGCCGTGGTGGACAGCGGCAGCGGCATGCTGCTGGGCAGCGTCGGCACCGGCTTGGACATGGAGCTGGCGGCTGCCGGCAACACCGAAGTGGTCCGTGCCAAGAACAAGACCATGCGTTCGCTGGGCCTGGCCGACAAGATCGACGACATCCTCATCACGCTGGGCAAGCAGTACCACGTGATCCGCCCGCTGGCTGCGCACGAAGGCCTGTTCATCTACCTGGTGCTGGACAAGGAACGCTCCAACCTCGCCCTGGCACGCCGCAAGGTCCAGGAAGTCGAGCAAGGCGTCCAGATCTGACAAGGCTCACCGGGCCGCCACGCCCTCAGGGGCTTTGAACGGCCTCTGCTGCCCGCCCCGAGCGGGCTTTTTTTCGCGGGGACGCGTGGCGCCCTGCACGCTGCCTTGCGCCGACAATGGGCCGTGCTGTCCGTTCTGTCCATCACTTTTCCCTTCTTCGCGCTCGTGCTCTGCGGCTACCTGGCCGCGCGTGCAGGCGCGCTGCCGCAGGTGGCCATTCCCGGGCTGAATGCGTTCGTGCTGTTCTTCGCGCTGCCGTGCATGCTGTTCCGCCTGGGCGCGAACACGCCCATCGGCCAGTTGCTGGACCCGGCGGTGGCGGGCGTGTACATCCTGTGCGGCCTGGCCCTGGTCGGTGCCACCGTGGCGCTCACGCGGGCGCGGCAGGGCTGGAACGATGCGGCCTTCGGTGCGCTGGTGACCGCCTTTCCCAACACCGGGTTCATGGGCGTGCCGCTGCTGGTGGCGCTGCTGGGCGCGTCGGCGGCGGGGCCCGCCATCCTGACGATGCTGGTGGACATGGTGCTGACCACCTCGCTGTGCATCGCCTTGTCGCGGCTGGACGGCGTGGGCACGCACGGCGTGGCGGTGGCGGTGCGCCGGGCCTTGCGCGGCATGGCGACCAACCCCATGCCCTGGGCCATCGCGCTCGGGGCCGTGGCGTCCGCGCTGCAGTGGACATTGCCCGGCCCGCTCGACCAGACGGTGGCCATGCTGGCCGGCGCGGCATCGCCCGTGGCGCTGTTCACGATCGGCGCCGTTCTGGCGCGCTCGCAGATGAACCAGCACGACCGCGTGCCCCCGCGCGACTACGTGCCGGTGGCGCTCGCCAAGCTGTTCGTGCACCCGCTGCTCGTCTGGGGGGCGGGGCATGGCGCGATCGCGGCGGGCGTGCCGCTCACGCCGTTCGCGCACACGGTGCTGGTGCTGGTGGCGGCGCTGCCCAGTGCCAGCAACGTGTCGCTGCTGGCCGAGCGCTTCGGCGCCCACAACGGGCGCATCGCGCGGATCATCCTGGTGTCCACCGCGCTGGCGTTTTTGAGCTTTTCGGCCGCCACCGCAATATTGATCTAGGCGTTGCGCTATTTATTTGATAGCAATCGATGGCGCATGACGCCAACCTGCCAGGCACGACCCCGCCGGGGGATCAGATCGTCAGCGGGTCCACATCCACCAGCCAGCGGATCAACCCCTTGTGCTGCGGCGCCGCGCGCGTGGCGTGCAGCACGGGCTGCCAGGCCGAAAGAAAGCGCTGCAGCGCCGCGCGGCTGCCGCTCTCCAGCAGCATCTGCGCGCGCTCCACGTTGGCCACCCGCTGGATCGCCAGGGGCACGGGGGGAAACAGCGTGACATGCTCCAGCCCCGGCAGCGCCTCGGCTTGCGCGGCGGCGCTGGCCGCGGCCAGGAACGCCTGGGCCACCTCCTGCGTGCGCGCGTCGGCGCGCACCAGCGCCTGGTAGGCGAAGGGCGGCATGGCGGCCTCGGCCCGCTCGGCCAACTGGCTGTCGGCGAACGCGGGGTAGTCGTGCCGGCGCAGCGCGGCGTACACCGCGTGGTCGGGGTGGTAGGTCTGCACCCACATCTCGCACTGGCTGCCCTGCTCGGCCACGTAGCGCGCATCGCGCCCCGCGCGGCCGGCCGCCTGCAGCAGCAGGGCGAACAGGCGCTCGGGCGCCCGGAAGTCGCTGGAAAACAGCGCACCGTCGGGCTGCACCGCCGCCACGAGCGTGATGCGCCGAAAGTCGTGGCCCTTGGCCACCATCTGCGTGCCCACCAGCACATCCACCTCGCCCGCATGCACCTGGGCCAGCTGGGATTCGAGCGCGCCCTTGGCCTTGGTGGTGTCGGCGTCGATGCGGGCGACGCGCGCGGCCCGCCGCTCGGGCGTGATCACGTTGCGCAGCAGGGCGGCCAGTTGCTCTTCCAGCTGCTCGGTGCCCCGGCCGATGGGGGCGATGTCGGGGTTGCCGCAGCCCGGGCAGGCATGGGGCACGCGCTGGGCGTAGCCGCAGTGGTGGCAGCGAAGGGTGCGGTCGATCTTGTGGAAGACCTGGTGCGCGCTGCAGTGCGGGCAGTCGCTCTTCCAGCCGCAGTCGCTGCAGTGCAGCACGGGCGCGAAGCCGCGGCGGTTGAGCAACACCAGGCACTGCTCGCCGCGCTCCACGCGCTGGGTGATGGCCGCCAGCAGCGGGGCGGAGAACACGGCGCCGCGCGGCTGCTGGCCCATGTCCACCAGCCGCACGCGCGGCAGTTCGCCGGCGCCGATGCGGCTGGGCATGTGCAGGCGACGGTAGCGGCCGGCCGGGCTGCCGGCTTCGGCGGGCCGGCTGGCATGCCAGCTTTCCAGCGACGGCGTGGCCGAGCCCAGCACCACCTTGGCGCCCTGGTCGCGGCCGCGCCAGATGGCCAGGTCCCGCGCCGAGTAGCGGGCGCCTTCCTGCTGCTTGTAGCTGGCGTCGTGTTCCTCGTCCACCACGATGAGCGCCAGGCCCGGCATGCTGGCGAAGACCGACATGCGCGTGCCCAGCACGATGCGCGCCGTGCCCGAATGCGCCGCCAGCCAGCTTTTCAGGCGCTGGGGGTTGGTCATGCCGCTGTGCAGCGAGACCACGCTGCCCGCGCCGTAGCGGGGCGCGAAGCGGGCGGTGAAGCGCTCCTCCAGCTGGGGCGTGAGGTTGATCTCGGGCACCATCACCAGCGCCTGGGCGGCGGGGTCGGCCTCCAGCGCCTCCTGCACGCAGCGCAGATAGACCTCGGTCTTGCCGCTGCCGGTGCTGCCGTAGAGCAGGAAGGGCCCGGGTTCGGCGGCGATGGCGGTGCGGGCGCTTTCCTGCTCGGCGCTCAGGGCGATCTCGGGCAGCGCCTCGCCACCCTGCAACGACGCCGTCGGGCGGCGCAGGCGCCGCGCGAGCTGCGCGGGGCCCAGGTCGCGCAACTGGGGGGGCAGGGCGGCCAGTGCCACCTCGCCCAGCCCGCGCTGGTAGTAGCGCGCGGTGAAGGCCACGAGCCGGCGCCAGGGTGTGCCCAGCGGTTCCACGCCCTCCAGCACCGCTGCCACGGAACGGGCGGTCAGGCCGGCAGGCAGCGGCGGCAGCCCGCCCTCGGGCGCATCCCAGACCACCCCCAGCACCTCGCGGGTGCCCAGAGGCACGCGCACCAGGGCGCCGGGCGGCAGAGGCCGGTCGAAGGCATAGCTCAGCAGGTCCCCCACATTGCTGTGGCCGGGGGTTTGCACGGCGACCTGGACGATGGCCGGGGCCGGAAGGAGTGGGGCGTCGTTTACGGGCACTTGTTCAGGTGGGATGGCGATGCGTGCGGTAAGTGGTTGATTTGCCGAAGTTTTGGAGCCGCAAGATTTTTTCTGTGGATAACTTTGTTGACATCCCTGGGCGGGACCCATGGGGCGCGATCCCGCATCGCTTCGATCTCCGTCCAGACACCCTCAGAACGATATGAAAAAACGGTTATGAATCAATGATCTATTAAAACCAGCATGAGAACCTTGCGCATCCTGCCGGGCCTGCCTTCATGCTGCATCGCATCAAGCCACTTGTGCATAAGTGGGCCCGCGTTGACCTTGTCAAGGGGCCATTCTGTGCTAAGCGATGGCGCGAAGATCGGGCAACTTCTTCAATGGGCGACGCAAGTGCTTGATTTACCGAGGATTTTGGGAAATTGCCGATTTTCTGTGGATAACTTTGTTGATATCCCCGCCCGACCAGCCCGCAAGCCTTGTCAAACCGTGGTTTTGTTACCTTGCCCGGAAATTCGGCAAATCCTGCAAGGCGTTATGAATCAACGACTTGCAGATCCCAACTCATTATTTTGATGCCCATCAAAAAGATTCCTGGGAATGCAGGCTGTGCGCCAAGGTGGTGCGCGCGGTGTGAATAACTTCACCCTAGCGCAGCCCCTTCATCTCCGTTCTGTCAAGCCTTTCGCTGTGCGCGGGAATGGCTGTGCACCGTTTCCACCAGGGCCGCCACATGCTCCGGGGGCGTGAACTGGCTGATGCCGTGGCCCAGGTTGAAGATGTGCGTGGGCCCGGTGGTGGTGGGGTCGGTGTGCGGCGCGCCGAAGCTGTCCAGCACGGCGCGGGCCTGCAGCGCGATCTGCTCGGTCGGGGCGAACAGCACGTTGGGGTCGATGTTGCCCTGCAGCGCCTTGCCGGGTCCGCCCGCCGCACCGCCCACCAGCGCACGGGCACGGGCCAGGTTGGCCGTCCAGTCCAGGCCGAGCACCTCGCAGTCCAGGTCCTTCATGGCGTCCAGCCAGAGCGCGCCGCCCTTGGTGAACACGATGCGCGGCACGTCGGTGCCGTCCACGCCGGTGCGCTTGAGCTGGGCCAGCACGCGGGTGGTGTAGGCCAGGCTGAAGGTCTGGAAGGCGCCATCGGCCAGCACCCCGCCCCAGCTGTCGAACACCATCACGGCCTGGGCGCCCGCGTCGATCTGCGCGTTCAGGTAGGCGGCCACGGCATCGGCGTTGATGGCCAGGATGCGGTGCATCAGGTCGGGGCGGCTGTACATCAGCGTCTTCACCAGGCGGTAGTCGTCGCTGCCCTTGCCCTCCACCATGTAGCAGGCCAGCGTCCAGGGGCTACCGGAAAAGCCGATCAGCGGCACGCGGCCGTCGAGCGCGCGCCGGATGCTGGTGACCGCATCGAACACGTAGCGCAGCTTGTCCATGTCGGGCACGGCCAGGGCTGCCACGGCCGCTTCGTCGCGCACCACGTGGGCGAAGCGCGGGCCTTCGCCCTCGGCGAACGACAGGCCCAGGCCCATGGCGTCGGGCACGGTGAGGATGTCGCTGAACAAAATGGCGGCATCGAGCGGGAAGCGCTCCAGGGGCTGCAGCGTGACCTCGGTGGCGTAGTCCACATGGGTGGCCAGCCCCATGAAGCTGCCCGCCCGGGCCCGCGTGGCCTTGTATTCCGGCAGGTAGCGGCCGGCCTGGCGCATGAGCCACAGGGGGGTGTAGTCGGTGGCCTGGCGCCGGCAGGCGCGCAGGAAGGTGTCGTTCTGGAGGGGGGCGAAGCTCATGCCCCTGATTGTCGCGTAGCCGCAAGGCCGGGCGTTTGCGCCAGGTCCATGCCCGGCCCCGGCGGCCGGGCCATCCCGTTCAATCCGCTGCCGCATCCCCCAGAAGCCCCGCTGCGCCAGCCTCGGCCAGCCGGGTGACCAAGGGGTGGATCACCTTGCGCGCGCTGTAGATCAGGTGAAAGTGCTCGTGCACGTCCGCCGTGGTGCCCACCGGCTCCAGCCCGTAGGTGCGCTGCAGGTGTTCGCCCAGCAGCAGCGGCGCCGGCATCACGCCCATGCCGGCGGCGGCGAAGGTGCTGAGCAGGGCGCTGTCCTCGAACTCCCCCGCCAGCCGGGGGCGGATGCGCTCGCGCTCCAGCCAGTGGTCGATGCGAGCGCGCAGCGCGGCGTGGGCGGTGGGCAGGATCACCGGCACCACGGCCAGGCTGTGCGGGAAGTTCTGCGAGGCCGCGCGGGCCCACAACGGCGGCGCATACCAGCCGATGGCGCTGGTGCCCAGCAACTGGCTGGTGGTGCGCAGGGCGGGATTGGGCGGGGCGGAGCGGTCGGCCAGCACCGCATCGAGCTTGTGCAGCGCCAGCTCGGCCAGCAGGGGCTGGAACTCGCCGTCGTGGCACAGCAGGCGCAGGTGGGGCTCGTCCAGCACAGGGGTGAGCAGCCGGTGCACGGCCAGCTTGGCGATGCCGTCGGAGATGCCCAGGTTCAGCCGCACCGCCTGCCCGCTGGTCGCTTCGCGCACGCGCTGGGGCAATTGCTCGCCCAGCGCGAAGATGTGGTCGGCCTCGTGCAGGGCCGCCACGCCTGCGTCGGTCAGCACCAGGTTGCGCCCTTCGCTGCGCAGCAGGGCCACGCCCAGGTCCTTTTCCAGCGACCGGACCTGGGCGCTGATGGTTTGCACCGCCATGTCCAGCCGCTCGGCCGCGCGTGCCACGCCGCCCTCCTTGGCGACCACCCAGAAGTAATACAGGTGGCGGTAGTTGAAGCTCTGGCTCATGGCGGGCGGGGGGGTGAAAATGGAATGGTTCGGAAAAACCGAAGTAATGGTACTGGGAAGGCGTCTTCTTTTCTGGCTGCGGCGGCCCCACAGTCCGGTTCGTTCTCATCCATTACTTTTCTAACAAGCCATGAACCACCTGCAGCCCGTTTCCCTTGCGCCGCCTTCGGCGTTCACCCAACCGCCGTCGCCGCGCGGCTTTCAACCGATCGGAGGCTAAAGCCATGGAAACCATTGGAACCTGGTGGATGTGGGCGGGTTTTGCCGTCTTCGTCGTCGTCGCGATCGGGATCGACCTGCTGGTCATGGAGCGCCAGGGGGCGCACAAGGTGACCACCAAGGAGGCCGTGGGCTGGAGCTTGCTCTGGTTTTCGCTGGCTTTCGTGTTCGTCGGCATTCTGTGGTGGTATCTGAACGGCTCGCAGGGCCGGGAGGTGGCCAACACGGTGTCGATGCAGTTCATCACCGGCTACCTCGTTGAAAAGAGCCTGTCGGTGGACAACATCTTCGTGTTCCTGATGCTGTTCAGTTACTTCGCCGTGCCGGCGGAATACCAAAAGCGCGCGCTGATCGTCGGCATCATCGGCGCGATCGTGCTGCGCACGGTGCTGATCCTGGCCGGCGCCTGGCTGCTGGCCACGTTCCACTGGCTGCTGTATGTGTTCGGCGCGTTCCTCGTCATCACCGGCGTGAAGATGTGGCTGGCCGCAGGCAAGGAGCCCGACATCGCCACCAACCCGGTGCTGAAGTTCCTGCGGGGACGCATGCGCATCGCCGACACCTTCGACGGCGAGAAGCTCACGACGATGATCGGCGGCGTCAAGCACTACACGCCGCTCTTCGTGGTGCTGGTGCTGATCGGCACGACCGACATCATCTTCGCGGTGGACAGCATTCCGGCGATCTTCGCCATCACGAACGACCCGTTCATCGTGCTGACCGCCAACATCTTCGCCATCCTGGGCCTCCGTGCGCTGTACTTCCTGCTGGCCGACCTGGCGAGCCGCTTCCACCTGCTGGCGTATGGCCTGGCGCTGGTGCTGGTGTTCATCGGCGCGAAGATGCTGCTGATCGACCTGTACAAGATCCCGATCGGCTACGCGCTGCTGGTCACCGCGGGCCTGATCGCCGGCTCGGTCGCCGCCTCGCTGTGGACCTCGCGCGGCCAGCCCCGCGAAACGCCCGCCTTGCCCCACGACCCCCGTTAATAACCCCAGGAGAGACTTGCGATGTCCATGGTCGAATCGATTTTGCTGTGCCTGCTGGTGACCCTGGTCATCACCACGTACGTCGGCTGGCGCTCGGGCAACGAGCGCCGCGATGTGGGGCTGCTCGCGGGCCTCACCGCCCTGTGCGGGGTGGGGACCGCGACCGCGCTGGCGGTGTGACGCGGCAAATGCAGCAGTCAGCGGCGGCCTTCGGGCCGCTTTTTTTTGCCCGCGCTGGTTCGGACGCGATCAGGCGGGCGACTTGTACTTGATCGAGCAGCCGTAGGGCTGCGTGGTCGCCGTGGCGATCGGCTTGCCTGCCAAGGCGTCGGCCAGGCCGGCCTTCACGTAGTTGGTGGCCTTCGGAATGTCGGCCGGGCGTGCGGAAGGAATGCTGTCGATGCCGCCGGCGTACACCAGCGTTCCCTTCGGGTCCACGATGTACAGGTGGGGCGTGGTGCGTGCGCCGTAGGCATGGCCGGCGGTGCCTTCTTCGTCCAGCAGCAGGGCGGTGGGCACGGCCTTGCGCTCGGTGAACCAGGCGGCCAGTTGTGCGGGGGCCAGGTAGTCGCTGCTGGCCTTTTCGGTGGAGTTCACCGACAGCCACACCACCCCCTGGTCCACCGCGCCCTTTTGCGTGGCCGGCATGTTGCCGCTGTCGTAATGCTTGCGCACGAAGGGGCAGCCCGGGTTGGTCCACTCCAGCACCACGTGCTTGCCCTTGAAGTCCGACAGCCGCACGGTCTTGCCGGTGGCGTCCTTCAACGCGAAGTCGGGTGCGGGCTGGCCCACGGTGGCTGCTGCCTGGGCAGCGCCCGCGGCGAGGAAAAGGCAGGCGAAGAGGGTCCGTCGAAGCATGGCGTTTCTCCTGTCGAAAGAACGAACGGGGCCGGGGCCCCCGGGGCGGCCCAGTGTCACCGACCCTCCTGCGCATCGCCACCCAAAACCCCCGTGCCGGCAGGGCGATGGCGATCCCGATGAACGAAACGCTTACAGGCCGGCGATGGCCGCGCGCACTTCCTGCACGCCCAGGATTTCCGACAACACCACGGGCGGGCGGCCCGGCGCCTGCAGCACGTACACCGGCACGCCGCTGCGCCCCAGTTGCGCCAGCGCGGCGGTGATGGCGGGATCGCGGCGCGTCCAGTCGGCGCGCAGCAAGGCCACGTTCTTGGCGGCGAAGTCCTTCAGCACGTCTTCGTGGGCCAGGGTGGTTTTCTTGTTGTACTGGCAGGTCACGCACCAGGCGGCGGTGTAGTCCACGAACACCGGCTGGCCCTTGGCCACCAGTTCCTCGGGCAGCCCGGGCTGCCAGGGGCGCCAGCCACCCGCCGTGGCAGCGGCCGCCGCCACCGCCGGGCTGGGCGGGGTTTCAAGCACTTTTGGTGCCCATGCCGTAGTCAAATATGCCAAGAGCGCTATCGAAATAGGAGCAATCGCCCAGCGGGTGCGCCCGGCGAGCGTGAGCGCCCAGACCGCCATGCTGAGCGTGACCAGCAGCGCCAGCAGGGCCGCCGCGCCGTCGATGCCGCTTTGCTGGCCCAGCACCCACACCAGCCACACCACGGTAGCGAACATCGGGAAGGCCATGAACCGGCGCAGCGTGTCCATCCAGGCGCCGGGCCGGGGCAGGGCGCGCGCCACCGCGGGCACCCAGCTGGCGGCCAAATACGGCAGCGCCAGCCCCAGGCCCAGCGCGCCGAACACCGCCAGCGCCTGCGCGGCCGGCAAGGTGGCCGTGAGGCCGAGCGAGGCGCCCATGAACGGCGCGGTGCAGGGCGAGGCCACGGCCACGGCCAGCACGCCGGTCAGGAACGCATCCACCGCCGGGTGGCGGGCCTGCAGGCTGGCCACCGAACTGGGCAGGAAACGCCCGAACTCGAACACGCCCGCCAGATTCAGCCCGATCACGGTGAACAGCGCCGCCAGCAGCGCCACCACGCCGGGCGACTGCAGCTGAAAGCCCCAGCCCACGGCCTCGCCCGCGGCGCGCAGCGCGAGCATGAGCGCGCCCAGCGCCATGAACGACAGCACCACGCCGGCCGTGTAAGCCAGCCCGCCGATGCGATGGGCGCGGCGGTTTTGCGCATGCTGGGCAAAGCCCACCACCTTGATCGCCAGCACCGGGAACACGCAGGGCATGAGGTTGAGGATCAGCCCGCCCAGCAGCGCGCCCGCCAGCGCCGCCAGGAGCGTGCCCAGCGGCGCGGCGGTGACGGGGGGCGCGGCCGGCGCACCCCCGCCCTGGGCCGCGTTGGCGCGCAAGGCCGCCTCCAGTGCAGGCGAGACGCTGGCCATCGCCGCGAGCTGGGGCCAGCCGCCCTCCAGGGGCAACTCGGTGCGCCAGCCCTGGCCGGCATGGGCCAGCACCACGGGCATGGGCGTGGGGCTGGCGCTGCGCTGCGGCGACAGCGGCACGCGCGCCGTCCACACGTCGCCCTGCCAGGCCTGTGTCCAGTCGGCCGCGGTTTCGATCACACCGGTGGTTTCGGGAAAGAACTCCAGCGCCTTGCCGCGCAGCGCGGCGGGCAGCCCGGCCACGGTGAGGGCGATGGCGTCGCCGTCCACGCGGGCGCTGCTGGCCGGGGCGCCCTTGGCGGGCGCCGGCAGCGGCTGGGGGTGCGCCTGCTGCGCCGTGTCGAAGGCCGCGGCGCTCAGCGCCGTGGTGCTGCGGATCGGCAACTGCAGGGTGAAGTCGCCTTCTTCGGGAATGCACTCCTTGCGGCACACCAGCCACGAGGCGCGCAGGTGGAAGGTGGCGGTGCGCGCCAGCGGGCCAGGCGCGAACGCATCGGAGACGGCCATGGGCACCGGCAGCAGCACCGTGCCCTCGTAGCCGTAGTTGGCCAGGTTGCCGATGGGGATCTTGCGCGGGACAGGCCAGGCGATGTCGCCGGCCTCGATGCCTGCGGGCACCTGCCACTCCAGCTGCGTGGGCAGGCCCGAGTCGCCCGAATTCATCCAGTAGGTGTGCCACTCGGGCTGGTGCGTGATCGACAAGCCCAGCCAGAGCGGCTTGCCCGGCGCCACGCCCTCGGGGGCGTGGGCCACCAGTTCGGCCTGCACATGGGGGGTGGTGACGGTGCTACTGCCGCTGCCGGCGCCGGTGGTTTTTGGGGGCAATTGGGCCCCGGCGCCCATGTGGAAAGCGCTGGCAGCTATCAAAAACAGAGCAGGCAGCAAGCGCTGGAGCAGGCGGTGTGACATGTCGCAGGGTGGGAGCCGCAGCCCGGGGTTTGGTTCCTGGGCCAGTGTCAGGCGGCGAAGCCGAGCACCACGCGGCGCGACAGGGCGCCTTTCTTCTCGATCTTGGTCACGACCACGGCGCCGATCTCGCCGGTGTGCGCCACGTGCGTGCCGCCGCAGGGCTGCAGGTCGATCTGCGGCGCACCGGCCTCGCCCGTGCCGCCCACGCGCACGGTGCGCACCTGGCCCGTGCCGCGCGGGGGTTGCACGCTCATGCTCTTGACCAGGGCGGGGTTGGCGTCCAGTTCCGCATCGGTGACGGTGCCCAGGGTGACGGCATGGCCTTCGGCCACCAGCCGCGCGATGCCGGCGGTCAGCGCGTCCTTGTCCAGCGCGCCGTCCATGTGGAAATCGAGCCGCGCATAGTCGGAGGTGATCGAGCAGCCGTTCACGGGCTGCGCCACCAGGTGGCACAGCAGGTGGGTGGTGGTGTGAAAGCGCATCAGCCGGTGGCGGCGCTCCCAGTCGATGCGCGCGGTCACGGCCTCGCCCACTGCCCAGGGCGCTGCCTCGCCCGGTGCCGGCACGTGCACGATGGCGGCCGTGGGCCGGCCTTCGGCGTCCTTGCCCTTGCGCGTGTCGGCAATGGCGACGGTGCTGCCGTCCGCCCGCACCAGCACGCCGCTGTCGCCAGCCTGGCCGCCCCCGAGCGGGTAGAACACGGTACGGTCCAGCACGATGCCGCCGTCCGGCTGCACCGCCACCACGGTGGCCCGGCATTCGCGCAGGTAGGCGTCTTCGCGGAAGAGGTCTTGCGTGGCCAGTGCGGGTGGGTGAGCGGTCGCAGGGGCGGAGCGGTCTTCGGTCGTCATGGCCCGATGGTAACGGCGGCGCCTGCGGGAGCGGCCTCCGTGCGGCGCGCCGTGGGCGTCGCGTGTGCCGGTGTGCACACCGGCGCGGGCGGAAGGCCGCCCACCTCGGCGGGCGTGGCCACCGATTCGCCGGGCGGCAGCATGCGTGCCTGTCGCCAGCGGCCGAACCGGTAGTAGGCGATGGACATCAGCATGGCGCACAGCGCGCTGGCCGGAAAGCTCCACCAGATCGCGTCCGCGCCCAGCACCGGCTGCAGCCCGTAGGCGATCGGCAGGCGGATGCCCCAGAGCGCCAGACCCAGGATGATGAGCGGCGGCACCACCGCGCCCGTGGCCCGCACCACGCCCGACAGCACGAAGGTCACGCCGAAGAACAGGAACGACCCCACCGCGATGTGGTTCAGGTGCCGCGCTGCTTCCAGCGCTGCGCTACCCTGCGGCAAAAAGAGCGACAGCGCCATGCGGTCCAGCAGGATGAGCGGCGCGATCAGCGCGCCCGTGAGCAAAAAGTTGAACAGCGTGCCGCTGCGCGCCACGCCGTCCACCCGGTCCCAGCGGCCCGCTCCCACGTTCTGCGCCGCCATCGACGAGCAGGCGGCGCCGATGGCCATCGCCGGCATCTGCACGTAGGTCCACAGCTGCAGCGCCGCGCCATAGGCCGAGGCCGTGACCACGCCCTGGGCGTTGACCATCCCCATCACCATGAGCATGGCCAGCGAGATCATCACCATCTGCACGCCCATCGGAATGCCCTTGACCACCAGCGCCCGCAGGATGGCGGGGTCGGGCACGAACAGGCGCCACTGCGCGCGGCCGATCCACAGCGGATGGCGCCGGTAGCGCAGCCAGGCCAGCAGCGCCGCGAAGCTCAGGGCGTTGGCCACCAGCGTGGCCATGGCCGAGCCGGCGATCCCCATGCGCGGCAGCGGCCCCAGGCCGAAGATGAGCAGCGGGTTCAGCGCCGTGTCCAGCACCACCACCAGCAGCAGGAACAGAAACGGCGTGCGCGTGTCGCCCGCGCCGCGCAGCACAGCCGAGATAAAGGCGAACAGGTACAGCAGCGGAATCGCCAGGAACAGCGTGCGCAGATACGCCTCGGCCAGCGGCAACGCGTCGGCCGGCGTGCCCATCCAGCCGAGGATTTCGCGCGACAGCGGCAGCCCCACCAGCGCGATGAGCACCGACGTGCCCCCGAAGAACGTGGCGCTGGTGCCCATCACGCGCTGGGCCTGCGCCAGGTTCCTGGCGCCCATGGCCTGCGCCACGAGGATGGTGGCCGCCATGCCCACGCCGAACACGGCACCGATCAGCAGGAAGAGGATGTTGTTGGCATTCGCCGTGGCCGTGAGCGCCGCCTCCCCCAGGTAGCGCCCCACCCAGATGGCGTTGATGGAGCCGTTGAGGGACTGCAGCACATTGCCCGCGAGGATGGGCAATGCGAACACCAGCAGCGTGCGGCCGATGGGGCCTTGGGTCAGGTCGCGCGTGGGGGGCTTTGGCATGCGGCATGGTGCCAGCCGCCAGGGTGGCCCGGCTGTCGGCCGATGCCGGCACCGGCCATCAGAACCCCTGCAGCACGACCTTGCCGATGGTGCGCCCGCTTTCCACCAGCGCGTGCGCCTGGCGCAGGTGGGCCGCGTCGATGCGCCCGCCGTCGGTGGTGAAGGTGCTGCGCAGGCGCCCGGCGTCCAGCAGGCGCGCCACTTCGGCCAGCAGTTCGCCCTGGCGGTACAGGTCGGGCGTGCCGAACAGCGAGCGGGTGAACATCATTTCCCAGTGCAGCGAAATGCTCTTGCGCTTGAGCGGCATCACGTCCAGCGAAGGCATGTCGTCGATCACGGCGATCTGCCCCTGGGGCTGCACGCAGTCCACGTATTGCGCCATGTAGGCCGGCGTGTGGGTAAGAGCCGCCACATGGGCCACCTGCGGCACGCCCAGTGCGGCCAGTTGCGGGGCCAGCGGCTGGCGGTGGTCGATCACGTCGTGCGCGCCCATGTCCAGGCACCACTGGCGCGTCTCGGGGCGCGAGGCGGTGGCGATCACGCGCAGGCCGGTGAGCTGGCGTGCGAGCTGGATCAGGATCGATCCCACCCCGCCCGCGCCGCCTACCACCAGCAGGGACTGCCCTGCCGCGGCGCCGTCGCCGCAGGGAACGCGCAGCCGGTCGAAGAGGATTTCCCACGCCGTGATGGCGGTCAGCGGCATGGCGGCGGCCTGCGCATCGGACAGCGTGGCGGGCGCATGGGCGGCGATGCGCGCATCCACCGTGTGCAGTTCGGCATTGGAGCCGGGGCGGTCGATGGCGCCAGCGTAATACACGCGGTCGCCCACGGCGAACCCCTGCACCGCGCTGCCCAGCGCCTGCACGGTGCCCACGGCGTCCCAGCCCAGCACCTTGGCCGCGCCGCCCTCGGGTGCGGCACTGGCGCGCACCTTGGTGTCCACCGGGTTCACCGACACGGCTTGCACGCGCACCAGCAGGTCGTGGTCTCCCGGCATGGGGGCGGGAAGGTCCAGGTCCACCAGGGCTTCGGGGTGGTCGATGGCTTGGGGGGCGTGGTAGCCGATGGCTTTCATGGGCAACTTTCTTCAAAAAAGGGAAAGGGAAACAGCGATGGCCGCACTGTAGGTTGGCAAAATGGATTTGATAAGCCGGCTTGAATCTCTATCTCTTTCAAATGAAATTTGAAAATATCTCCGACCTGCGCGTGCTGGTGGAAACCGCCCGGGGCGGCAGCCTCACCGCCGCGGCGCGGGTGCTGGAAATCACGCCCGCCGCGGCCAGCGCCATGCTCAAGCGGCTGGAGGCGCAGGTGGGCGCGCGCCTGTTCGAGCGCTCCACCCGCGCCATGCGGCTCACCGACCAGGGGCAGACCCTGCTCGACTACGCGGCGCGGGCGCTCGAGTTGCTGGAGGAGGGCGCCAGCCAGGCGGCCTCGGAGGCCGGGGCGCTGCGCGGCACCGTGCGCGTGGCCGCACCGTCGGACCTGTCGCGCAGCCTGCTGCTGCGGTGGTTCGACGGCTTCCTGCGGCAGCACCCGGGCGTGCACCTGGCCTTGTCGGTGAGCGACCGCGTGCAGGACGTGCGCCGCGACGCGGTGGACGTGGCCCTGCGCTACGGCGCGCTGGCCGATTCGCAACTGGTCGCCCGGCCGCTGTGCATCACCCGGCGCTTGGCCTGCGCTGCGCCGGACTACCTGGCACGGCGGGGCGTGCCGCAGCACCCCGCCGACCTGGCACGGCACGACTGCCTGACCCTGCACATCGCCGGCCGGCGCGAGGTGCGCTGGCATTTCGAGCGGGCGGCCGATGGCGAGGCGGTCTCGGTGGCCGTGGAGGGCGAGCGCAGCGTGGACGACGGCGCCATCGCGCACGAATGGGCGCTGGCGGGCGGCGGCATCGTCTACAAGTCGGCGATCGACGTGCGCGCCCACCTGCGCTCCGGCGCCCTGGTCGCGCTGCTGCCCGACTGGCTTGGCCAGCGCTACGCCCTGCACGCGGTGCTGCCCAGCAACCGCTTCGTGCCGGCGCGGGTGCGGGCGCTGGTCGATCACATCGCGCAGTGCTGCACGGCCCTGGTGGCCGAAGAAGGGATGGCGGCCAAAGAGACCAGGGGGGCCGCGATGCCCGTCCATCCCGGCTGGGTGGCCCTGCCGTGACGCCGCGCGCCCTGCGTTGCGGGGCCGCCCTGCGCGCCTGGCCCCGGCGCCGATAATCCTCCCGCCCATGAATGCGCTGCGCACGCCCTTCCTCACCGCCCGCTGGCTGCTGGCGTGGTTCGCGCTAGCGCTGGGCGTGGCCGCGGTGTCGCCCCTGGTGCACCCGCAGTCGCTGATGGTGGTGTGCAGCGCCGCGGGCGTGTTCCAGCTCGTGGCGCAGGACGATGGCGCCCCGCCCGATGGCGGTGGGCTGCACACGCTCGACTGCGCGCTGTGCCTGCCGGGCGGTGCGCCACCACCGGCACCGCCGATGCGTGTGGCACCGCCGCAGCCGCTGGCCCACGCCGTTCAGCCCGTGGCGGCCGCGCGCATCGCCGCCCTGGTGGGCGCGCCGCTGCCCGCACGTGGGCCGCCGTTCGTTTCGTGATGCCTTGAATCGTGCGCCGCACCCCGGGCTGGGCCCGGGGCGGCGCGTGGGCGAGCGCCTGGGCGCAGCCCTTCGGTTTTCTTTGCCCTCGCCCTGCATCGCCGCGCACCGGCCGATGCGGGAGAGGGCCCACGGACGATGGCCATGAAACGACTTTCCTTTCCCTCGGGCGCTGCGCGCCACACCCTTGCGCTGGCTGCCGCCACGGCCCTCGCGGCCCATGCGCAACCCGCGCCCGGCACTGCGGCCGAACCCATGGCCGATGCCACCCTCACGCTCGGCACCGTGCAGGTGCAGGCCGCCAGCGCGGGCCCGCTGCCCGTGCGCAACGTGTTCAGTTCGGTCGATATCCTGGGTGCCAGCGTGCTGCAGGACCAGCATGTGGACCACGCCTGGGAGTTGCTCGCGCGCGCGCCGGGCGTGCAGGTCACGCCGTTCCGCCAGGGCACCGATGCCGGGCGCTTTTCGATGCGCGGCTTCAACGGCGAAGGCCGCGTGAACGCCGTCAAGCTGCTGATCGACGGCATTCCCTCCAACGACAACGCGGGCGGCATGCCCTACCTCGATGCGGTCTTCCCCATCGACATCGAGGCCATCGAGGTGGTGCGCGGCACCAACGACCCGCGCTATGGCCTGCACAACATCGCAGGCAACGCCAACGTGGTCACGCGCTCGGGCGGCAACGGGGGCCGCGCCATCGCCACGGTCGGCAGCTTCGGCACGCGCGAGGTGCAGGTGGCCAAGGGCATCGAGAGTGGCAACTGGAGCCAGAACTACACGCTGGCCTGGCGCGACTCGGACGGCTACCGGGCGCACGCCGAAGGCACGCAGCGCGCGCTGTCGGGCAAATGGTTCTACACCAGCGACGACGGGCGCTGGCGCACGGGCCTGACCGCGCGCCACTACCGCAACCGCGCGCTCGAATCGGGCTACCTCACGCGCGAGCAGGCCGAGGCCGCGCCGCGCTCGTCCCCCGCCTACGCCAGCGCCGATCGCAGCGAGCGCGAGACCGGCCAGCTCGCCCTGCACATCGACGGCGAACTGGCCGACCGCCTCTCCTGGTCCGCCAAGGCCTATGGCAACCACTATGAGAACCAGCGCTGGGTGCGCTTTTCGCAGGCCGGCGTGCAGCAGGAGCGAGACAACGACGAGACGCACCGGGGCGCCCTGACGTCGCTCACCTGGCGCCCGCGGGTGGACTGGGCGCACGAGTTCACGCTCGAAAGCGGTGTCGATGCCCAGTGGCAGAGCAACGCCGCGCAGCGCTACCGCACCATCGAGCGCGTGCGGACCTCGCCGTTTCGTGACTGGAACTTCGACCTGGACACGCGCGGCGCTTACGTGCAGGCCGTGGTGCGGCCCGTGGCGGCGCTGAAGATCGTGCCCGCGCTGCGCGTGGACCGCATCGGCGGGCATTTCTCCGACGGGCTCGCGGGCACCAACGCACCGGTGCACGACTACGGCACCATCCGCCAGCCCAAGCTCAGCGTGGCCTACGCGCTCACGCCGGACACCAGCGTGTACGGCAACTGGGGCCGCACCTTCCAGATCGGCACGGGCATCGATGCCTATCGCACGCAGTCGCGCAACCTCGATCCATCCATCAACGATGGCTGGGAGGTGGGCGCCAAGTTCCGTCCGCTGCCCTGGCTGGAGGCGCGCGCGGCGCTGTGGCGCCAGCGCGCATCGGGCGAGGTGGCGCGCGTGCTGGGTGTCGATGGCCTGCCCGATCCCGGTGGCCTGGGCAACGTGGGCCGCACGCTGCGCAAGGGCTACGACCTGCAGCTCAACGCGCAACTGCACGCCCGCTGGACCGGCTGGCTGGCCTATTCGCACCAGGTGGCGCGCATCACCACGCCCGACCCGAGCGCGCCGGCCACGGCGGACCGCGAGGTCGAGAACGTGCCGCACCACTTGGCCACGGCTGGCGTCACCTACCGCGCCACCGAGCAATGGGAACTGAGCGCCTCGGCCAGCGCGCAGGGCGACTACTTTCTGGACCGCACCAACACGCAGGGCCGCGCCGGTCGCTATGCGCTGTTGAACCTCGGCGCCACCTGGCACCTCACGCCCGAAATGGATGTGTCGGTGCAGGTGAAGAACGCCACCAACCGCCGCTACGTCTATGCGTGGTACGACAGCGGCTCGTCGGGCTATTCGCCGGGAGATGGCCGCAGCGTGCTGGCCTCGCTCGGCTGGCGGTTCTAGGCGCCGGGCCGGCCGCCCAAGAAAAACGCCCCACGGCCGGTGGGGCGTGGGGCGGCGTTCGGTGGCGCAGGGGGCAGCGGCGTCAGAAGGTTTCCCAGTCGTCCGCGCCTGTGCCGGTGCTCGCCATCGCAGGCTGCCTGGCGGCTTTGGCTGGCGTGGCGGCAGGCATGGCCGACGGCGCCTTGGCGGGTGATGCCTGCAGTTTCCGCGCAGGGGCGGGCATGGCGCGCGGGGCCTTGGTGGCCGGAGCATGCGCCGAGGCCAGCGAGGCGGGCGCCGGCGCGGTTCGGCTTTGCGCCTGCGCGCGGCGGATGACGGCGCTGGAGGCCGATTCTTCGAGCCGGAAGACGCTCACGATCTCCACCAGGCGGGTGGCCTGGTGGTTCAGGCTGTCGGCAGCCGCGGCGGATTCTTCCACCAGCGCTGCGTTCTGCTGCGTCACCTGGTCGAGCTGGTTCACCGCATCGCTCACCTGCGAAATGCCTTGCTCCTGCTCGTGCGTGGCGGCACCGATCTCGCCGATCAGGTCGGCCACGCGGCGGGCCTGCTCGACGATCTCGTTCATGGTGTTGCCGGCCTCGCTCACCAGCGCCGAGCCCTGCTCCACCGTCTGCACGCTCTGGCCGATCAGGGCCTTGATCTCCTTGGCCGCATCGGCGGAGCGGCCCGCCAGGCTGCGCACCTCGCTGGCCACCACGGCAAAGCCGCGGCCCTGTTCGCCGGCACGGGCGGCTTCGACCGCGGCGTTCAGCGCCAGGATGTTGGTCTGGAACGCGATGGAGTCGATCACGCCGATGATGTCGCTGATGCGGCGCGAACTGGCGGTAATGTCTTCCATCGTGCGAACCACGTTGCCCACCACTTCGCCGCCCTTGGTGGCCGTGGCGCTGGCCGAGGTCGCCAGCTGCGAGGCGGTGCGCACGGTGTCGGCGTTCTGCTTGACCGTGGAGGCCATCTCTTCCATCGATGCGGCCGTCTGCTGCAGGTTGGAGGCCTGCTCTTCGGTGCGCTGGCTCAGGTCGGCGTTGCCCGTGGCGATCTGCCCGGCGCCGGTCGCGATGGATTCGCTGCTCTCGCGCACCTGGCTCACGATGCCGCTCAGGCTGGTGCGCATGGCGTTCATGGCCGCCAGCACGCTGTGGGTGTCGCCCTGGCGCAACTGCACGCCGACCGCCAGGTTGCCGTTGGCCACCTGTTGCGCCACCTCGGAGGCATAGGCCGGCTCGCCACCCAGTTGCCCCTTGATCTGCCGGGTGATGGCCCAGGCCACCATGGCGCCCGCGGCGGCGGCGAGCGCAGCCAGCGCCAGCATCAGCGTGCCGGCGGCTGCTGCCGACTTCTCGGACTCGTCGGCCGTGCGCACGGTGGCGCCCTTCTGGTAGTCGATCAGGTCGTCCAGTGCCTTGAAATAGGCAGCTTGCACCGGGCGCACCGGGCCAAGTAGCTGCTCGCGTGCCTGATCGTTCTGGTTGGCCAGGCCCATGTCCACGGCCTTGTTCAAGGCTTCCACATAGGCCGGCCGCGCTTGTCCGATCTGGGCGATCAAGGCTTTTGCCTCGGGGCTGGTCATTTGCTGGCTCAGGTGGCTGAGCAATTCGGCATTGCGTGCCTGGGCCTTGTCGATGCGGCGTTTTTCATCGGTCATCTGTGGAATGTCTTCCAGCAGCGCGATGTTGCGCGCTGCCCGGGCCACGGTGTTGATGCCATCCTTCATCTCTTGAAGCACCAGCAGATTGGCGATGCGCTCATGCGACAGCAGCTTGATGTTGCCGCCGACATGATCGAGCTGGAACCGTCCGAAGGCGGCCACCAGGAAACCGATGGCGATGACGAGCGCGAAACCCGAGCCCAGCAAGGTGCCCAGTTTCATGCGTTGGAAGTAGTTCATGGGAAGCCGCCTTTTTGCTTGAGTCGAATGCCGATTTAGCCGGTGCAATGGGTGTGTGTCAATGTGTAATTTTTATTTGACTTATGTAATCAATTCGTAGGACATCCACTCGCCTGCCGGTGCGCCGATGGCGAGGGGTCTGCTGGATGCGCTGGTCGGGCGGCGACAATCCGAACTTTGGTTCGTGCCCTGCGCTGCCCACGCTTTTCCCGCGCCATTTCCTCACCGCAACCGGCCCATGACCGCTTCCCGTCCCAATCTGATCTTCATCCTTGCCGACGACCTGGGCTATGCCGACCTGGGCTGCACCGGCGCGCGCGACGCCTACAGCGTGCCCGTGGATGTCTCGCCGCGACTGGACGCACTGGCGGCCGGGGGCCTGCGCTGCACGCGGGGCTATTCCAATTCGGCCGTGTGTTCGCCCACGCGGTTCGCGCTGGCCACGGGGCGCTGGCAGTACCGCCTGCGCGGTGCGGCCGAAGAGCCGCTGGCCAGCGTGCACGGCGACAAGGTGCTGGGCCTGCCACCCGGCCACCCCACGCTGCCTTCGCTGCTGCGCGATGCGGGCTACGCCACCGCCCTGGTGGGCAAATGGCACCTGGGCTACCCGCCGCACTTCGGCCCGCGCATGTCCGGCTACGACACGTTCTACGGCTTCCATGCCGGCGGCTCGGATTACTTCGCGCATTGCGACCCGCGCGGCCGCCCGGACTTCTGGGTCAACGAAACCGAGCACACCGAAGACGGCTACCTCACCGACCTGCTCAGCCGCCGTGCGGTGGACTTCGTGCGCGATCAGTCGGCGGACCGCCCCTTTCTGCTCAGCCTGCACTACAGCGCCCCCCACTGGCCCTGGCTCACGCGGGAGGACCGCGCCGAATCCCGGCGCCTCGCCGGCTTCGGCAAGCATGTCGATGGCGGGAGCCTGGAAACCTACCAGCGCATGGTCCACCACATGGACGAGGGCATCGGCTGGGTGCTGGATGCGCTGCAGGAAAAGGGCCTGGCCGAAAACACCCTGATCGTCTTCACCAGCGACAACGGCGGCGAGCGCTACTCCAACAACTGGCCGTTCGTGGGCCAGAAGATGGACCTGCTGGAGGGCGGCATCCGCGTGCCGCTGCTGGCACGCTGGCCCGCCCGCATCGACCCGGGCCGCGTGAGCGACACCCCCAGCCTCACCATGGACTGGACTGCCACCTTCCTCGATGCGGCCGGCGTGGCCGCCCACCCCGACTACCCGCTGGACGGCACCAGCCTGCTGCCGCTGTTCGACGACCCCGCGTGGAACCCGGAGCGCGACCTGTGCTGGCGCATGAAGCACCGCGAGCAGCGCGCGCTGGTGCGCGGCCGCCACAAGTACCTGCAGGTGGACGGCGTGGAATACCTGTTCGATGTGGTGGCCGACCCGCGCGAACGCGCCAACCTGCGCGACCGCGAGCCCGCGCGCCTGGCCGAACTGCGTGCCGCGTGGCAGGCGTGGGATGCAGAGCTGCCCGCGATCCCGCCAGAGGCCAAGGTCTCGCTCGTGTTCACCCGCAACGAACTGCCGCAGGCCACCTTCTGAACCGCCCATGACTTCCGCCCGCACCACGCCCCCGGCTCCAACTTCCCGCTTCTGGGCCGAATGGTCCGCCCGCGACTTCGCGCAGGCGCTGGCCTCGGGCCGGGCGGCGCAAACCGTCGCCGTGCTGCCCGTGGCCGCCATCGAGCAGCACGGACCGCACTTGCCGCTCAGCGTGGATGCCGCGCTGCTGCAAGGCGTGATCGATGCCGCGCTGCCGCAATTGCCGGCCGAGGTGCCGGCGCTGTTCCTGCCGCCGCAGAACGTGGGCCTGAGCACCGAGCACACGGCCTATGCCGGCACCCTCACGCTCAAGCCCGCCACGCTCATCGCGCTGTGGACCGAGCTGGGCGAATGCGTGGCCCGCGCGGGCGTGAAGAAGCTGCTGCTGCTCAACGGCCATGGCGGCCAGGTGAGCGTGATGGACATCGTGGCGCGCGAGTTGCGCCAGCACTGCGGCCTGCTGGTGTACAGCGCCAGCTGGTTCAGCCTGCCGCTGCCCGAAGCCGTGAGCGCGCAGTTCAGCGCCGAGGAACACCGCTTCGGCATCCACGGCGGGGAGATCGAGACATCGATGATGCTGCACCTCGCCCCCGGCACCGTGCACATGGCGCATGCGCAGCATTGGCGCTCCACCTCGCAGGACCGGGCGGAGCGCTACGCCCTCCTGGGCAACGGCAAGAGCGCCAAGATGGGCTGGGCCATGCAGGACTACCACCCGGCCGGCGCGGTCGGCAACGCCGCTGGCGCCACGGCGGAAAAAGGCCAGGCGGTCGTGCAGGCCGCGGCAGCAGGGTTGGTGCAGTTGCTGGGCGAGTTGCACGCGCTGCCGCTGGACACCGTGGTGGAACGCCCGGGGGGCTAGCGCTTTTCGGCGATCACGCCAGCGGCAGCGCAATGCCCGATTCCTCGAAGACCTCGCGCACCACGGACAGCCCGTTGAGCGCCGCGGGAAAGCCCGCGTACACCGCCATCTGCATCACCACCTCCACGATCTCCTGCGGCTGGCAGCCGACATGCAGCGCCGCATGCACATGCACCCGCAACTGGGGCAGGGCATGGCCCAGCGTGCACAGCGCCGCGACGGTCGCCAGTTCACGTTCACGCAAGCCCAGCCCTTCCCGCGCATAGATATCGCCGAAGGGAAACTCCAGCAGGTAGCGTGCGAAGTCGGGGAACGATTTCGCCAGCCCCTCGACCACCGCCAGGCCTGCAGGGCCGTCCACGGCACCCAGCATGCGCCGGCCGCGTTCGTAGCGTTCGGCGCTCATTGGGCACCGCCTTGGCGCCGATGCGGCTGGCGGGGCGGGGTGGGGTGGCCAGTGGCCGGAAGGGGTTGGAGTCGGGTCATGAAAATCCTTGAAGTGGGTGGAATGCGTTCACTCTAGGGATGGCTTGCAGCGTTGGGAATGACGCGATTCGTGATACCTTTTCGGTATGCCAAGCCTTCTCGACTCCCGATCCCTGGCGCTCTTTCTTGCGGTGGCGGACGCGCTCAGCTTCCGGCAAGCGGCCGAAGCCCTGCACCTGTCCCAGCCACCCTTGAGCCGCGCGATCCGCGAGCTGGAGGAACGGCTGGGAACCCGGCTGTTCGACCGCACCACGAAGGGCGTGGGCCTCACCGATGCCGGCCAACGCTTGCTGCCCTATGCGCGCAGCGTGGGGAAGCTGCTGCGCGATGCCGAGGCGGCGGTGGCGTGCCGGGGCGTGCCTCCCGCGCTGCGGCTGGGGCTGACCAGCGCGGTCGAGCCGGCCTGGTTTCGCGGGCTGGCGCAAAGGCTGCAAGCGGCCCAGCCCGGCACGACCGTCACCACCGTGTCGGACACCTCGCCCAGGCTGGTGCGGCAATTGGGCGTTGGCAAGCTGGATGCGGCCTTCGTGGCATTGCCGACGCAGGCCCCAGGGCTCGACGTGCTGGAGCTGGACCGGTTGCCCATGGTGGTCGCGATGCCGTCGTCCCATCCTCTGGCCCAGCGCAGGCAGGTGCGCCTCGGCGATCTGGTGCATGCCCCGGTCTTCTGGTTCGAGCGTGCCCGCCAGCCCGCGTTCTACGACCACTGCCAGCAGGTCTTCGCGCGCCATGGTTTCGCCCCGCCGAAACTGCGGGAGCCGGCGGACCACCACGTTCTGCTGGCCGAGGTGGCCGGTGGGCGCGGCATGGCGCTGCTGCCCCGGTCGTTCACCGCGCTGCGGCGGCCTGGCGTGGTGTACCGCGCGCTGGCCGAGGGCGAAGCCCTGGCGGTCGGTATCGGCCTGGCAACGCGGGAGGGCCGGCAGCCGCTGCGTGAGGTGCTGGTCGCCGCAGCGGGCGTGGTCCCTCAATCGCTTGCCACGCCGCCCCCGGCCCGCGCCAAGGCGCGGCGCGAGGCGCCGGGCGCTACCACCCGGCGCCGCTGAGCGCGGCGCCCAGCGCCGCAAAGCGTGGGCTGGTGGCGGCCCCAGCCGCATGGATCAAAATCCCCGCATGCAAACCCCCACCGTATCCGACGCCCGCACCTACGCCATCACGATGCACGGCACGCAGAGGTATGGAGCGCACCCTTATTCGCACCACCTGGACGCGGTGGCTGCGGTCCTCGCGCCCTTTGGTGAAGAGGCTCAGTTGATCGGCTACCTGCACGACGTGGTGGAAGACACCGAGGCCACCGTGGCCGATGTGCGCGCCCGTTTCGGCGATCGGGTGGCCGATTGCGTGGACCTGCTCACGGACGAGCCCGGCGCGACCCGGAAAGAGCGCAAATCCAGGACCTACGCCAAGCTCGCCCAGGTGACCGGGCCATTGGAGCTGGCGCTGTTGGTGAAGGTGGCGGACCGGCTCTGCAACGTGCGCGCGTGCGTGGCCGACGGCAGCCGCGCGCTCTGGACGGTGTACCAGGGCGAGCACGCCGTTTTCAAGGCATCCGCGTTTCGCCCGGGGCTGTGCGACGCGCTGTGGTCCGAACTGGACGCTCTGCTGGCCGATGGCGCGCTGCCGCAGGGCGCCTGAGTCGGTCGGGTGGTGGCGCCCGGGCGGTCAGCCCGCAGCGCGATCGGCCATGCGGTCCAGGGTTTGCATGGCATCGTCCGACAACGCCAGCGTGGCCGCGGCCAGGTTCTCGCGCAGGTGTGCGACCGAAGACGTGCCCTGAACGCGCGTGCCGCCCGCATCCGGTCAGGCGTGCGTCACCCAGCTCGCGTGTTCTTCGGTGTCCAGGTGCGGCAGCGTGTTGAAGGTCTGCATCATGAGGCGCTTTGGGGCGATGCTGAATTCGGTCACCGCGCTGTTGCGGATGCGCATGTTGAGCGCGATCGTCACCTCGGGCGGCGTGCTCAGCACCTCGCCCACGGCGGTGGAGATCGGCCCGCCGCTGGAGACCAGCAGCACGTGGTGCCCTACGTGGTGGCGGCGCACATGGTCCAGCGCCGCGCGGATGCCGCTGGAAAACGCCACCCAGCTGGGCATCCCCGCCGGGCTGATGGTGCCGCCCATCCACTGCGCCAGCGCGTCGCACAGCAGCCGGAAGTGGTGCCGGTACAGCTCGGGCGTGTCGGGCCGGGGCAGCGGGCCGGGATGGATGGCGGCGATGAGCGCCGCGCTGTCGTACTCGTTCAGGCTGGGCAGGGCCAGCGGCTCGGGCGCGATCTGCAGGCCTTCGGCGATGCCCTCCAGCGTCTGCACGTGCCGGCGCAGCGTGCCGGTGATCACCGCATCGAAGCGCACGTTGCGGGCCCGCCAGTACTCGCCCAGGCGCACGGCCTGCTCGCGCCCGCGCGGGCTCAGCTGGTCGTAGTCATCCGCGCCAAACGAGGCCTGGCCATGGCGCACGAGGTAGAGGGTTCCCATGCCGGCGATTCTGGGCGGGGCCGCGTCGCACCTTTGTCTCTCGGGTGACGATTGCTACTATTTTGATAGCTAAATGCCGGCGATTTCAATGTGCTGGCGGCCATTCCGACACAGGTGTTGCGCAGAATCCGCAGTCGTCCGTCAACGTACCGAGTCCATTCGATCCATCAGGTAACGCAGGTCGAACATCAGCGCCCTGGCCGCCAGGCGGTCGAGGGCCGGAGCGGGCGTGGCACTGCGTTGTGCGGGTGTGCGTGGCAACGCGACCGAGACTTGCGTGTCATCGTCTTCGCCGGCCTTGGCGTCCACGAGATCGCGATGGTGATCGATGCATTCCTTGCGCATCGCCGCTACCGCTGCACGCGCTGTTGGCTTGTTGTTCATTTCCAGCGCGGGAATCAAAACGTCGAACTGGCGGTTTAATCGTGCCAGCGTGTCGGTACTGGCATGACCGTATTTTGGCCAAGTTTGTACATGCGCTTTGATGCGCCGCGCCAGTTCGCCAGCGTTGTACGGATCAGGGATGGGAATGAGGGGGGCTAGAACAGGCACCAGCAGGTAATCCAGTTCCTCGATTTCATCGACCTTCGCTTTCCAGAACGGAGTGTCTGGCAGTCCATCCAGTCCCCAAGGCTCGGCAATGCGCCCCTGCAGATACGTGCGTGCCACGCCGGGTAACTCGGCCCTTGATACTGTAAATCCACTCTGCGAGTGCCCTGGCTCTATTCCATAGGAGTCTGTGTCTTTCAACCCCAAAGTCCAGACAAAGCTGGTCTGCCCTGCTTCTTCGTCAACCCGCAGTCCGGCACTCCAGCCTTTTGGTGCCTTGATAACAGTTTGTTCAAAACTTCTTTTAGCGGTCAATTGATCCCAATACTGTTGGGTCCACTTGTCGTTCTCTGTCCGAGCATTTGACGTTATTGGTGGCAAATTCGGAGTCTCATAAATCATCGGGATACCCCAGATGTGAATAATGCTGATGTTTTGTTTTGCACCTCGTTGATTGCGGACGATGTATTTGTAAAAGAACGGCTTGCCGTTGCCTTTAATGCTTGATTGAATAGTCGGCTGAATGGCTGTGCGTGCCTCGTAGGTTTTTTGAACCCACTGAGAAGATTCAGGAGCTTGAAAGTGGAGTCTCCACACGTTTAGTGACGCATCATAAACCGCGCTGTCTTGAGCATGGGCTTGGTTTGTGCCCAATAGTAGAACCAACAGGGTGAGGCGAATGTACTGAGTGATGTTCATGATTTAATGTTCCGATTTCCAGCAAGCCGTTTGTTTTTCTAGATACACATGAAAGTGTGGGGCATTCACGTAGTGATGAAGAAGTGAAAAAGGAAAATTTACTTTTTTGTTCTTGCAGAACTTATCGTAAAAGTCACTTTGCTTAGATGCAGAAATTGGATTGTTGGCTCGCGCAAATGAAATGTCTATTTCACGACCTTCTCGATGCCCCGCATGTGGCCCGCGCCAGTTGGACGTGATGTCATAGCGGCCACCCCAAAACAGGCTGGCATCGTTCAATGCCACAGTTCCCCAACCTTCAGCGGCAAAAGAGCCAATTAAACCGAGCAGATTTTGCAACGACTGTTGCGTCAAATAGTACTGATTGTGGTGATACCGCCCATTGCCCTGGTGGGTTTTATCCACACTGGTCAATGCATAAACGAAAGTGCCATCTGCATTCTGGGGTGGATTCGGAGAAATGGGCAGCAGGTCTGCCACCTTGACTTGTATCTCTTTGGAAACCGGGCTATTGAAGCAAACGGCGCAAGCGACTTGGATCGTATGAATCCCCGCCACTTCGGGGGCTTTGAAGGTGATTTTGACTTCCCCATTGGCATCCGTGACGCCCTGGGTTGCGCTCAACACGCCCTTGGGGCGGGCCACGTCGTGGTGTTCATGCCCGCCGGAATTGGGGGTGACATCGACCGAAAAGCCGAGCGCCACACCGGACTTGGCGGCGGTGCTATTGGTGACCTTGGCAATCAAGGTGATTTCGGCAGAACCGCCCGTGCCGGCGGGGCGCGTTTCTGATGGTTCTGACAAACCGACCAAGGTTGGAAATTGCTCGTAGTAGCATTTGTTGATGGCGGCCCAATACGGGCCTTCCGTGCCCATTTCCTGGCAGGTGTAGCCCGTGCCAGCAGTGGGCGAAGGACTTAATTGCCCATTCCCGCCAATGGTGCAGGCTTCTTGAACGGAGGGATAACAACTTCTACCATCCGCTCCCCTGCCCCCAACTGTCCAGCCTTGCGCGGTAATCTGCCCCTGCACCGGGGACGCCGCCACTGCCGCTAGTACCAAAGAAAGCGTGTACCTTCGTGAAGAAAGTCGATACATCATTTATTCAAAGTTAACTTTTGGAAAAGTCCCGAAAGTTAACATGACTGGATGTGATTTCACGTTGTTTTTTTACAACGCCGTGGACACTGCTTTTACTGCCGTTTAAAGCAGAAAGATTGGAACGCCGCCTTTGGAAATTCGAATGACGGCGGATTTCCATTGGCCACTTCAGGCCGCATGGCGCATAGCGGCCCAAAAGCAATTGCTATTTTTTAATAGCGATATGCCGCCGTTTTTATTGGTTTGGAGGCTATTTTTTTGAATTTTTGACCATATTCATACCCCTCCAATTCGTGTTGTCCGGTGATTGGAGGGGCGCATGCTTCACAGCACGCCGGCGAACATCGCCGCATCCACGTTGCCGCCGGTGAGCGCCAGCCCCACGGCCAGGCCCGCCAGCGAATCGCGCTCTTGCATCGCGGCGGCGAACGCGGCGGCGCCCGCGCCTTCGGCGACGTTGTGCGTGTCGGTGAACAGGGCTCGCATGGCGGCGGCCACTTCGGCGTCGGTCACTTGCACCACGTGGTCCAGGTGCGGGGCCAGGATGGCGAGCGCGGCCGAGTCCGCCACGCGGCAGGCCATGCCGTCGGCCAGCTGCGTGGTGACGGGCGCCTCGACCACGCGGCCGGCGGCGATGGAGTCGGCATACGTGGTGGCGTGGGCGCTGACCACGCCGACGATGCGCACGCCGTGGCCCAGCGCGCGCTTGGCCGCGATGGCCGAGCAGGCGCCCGACCCCTGGCCGATGGGCACGTAGGCGACCGCCAACTGCGGCACCGCGCGCAGGAATTCCCACCAGTACGTGGCCACGCCGCGCAGCAGGTCGGCATGGAAGCTGGGGACCATGTGCGCGCCGCGGTCGGCCGCCAGTTGGATGGCGTGTTCGCGCGCTTCCTGGAAGTCGTCGCCATGCTCGATCAGGGTGACGCCCAGGGCGCGCATGGCGGCGTTCTTTTCCACCGAGTTGCCGCGCGGCACGACGATGGTGCAGGCCACGCCGTGGCGGCGCGCGGCCCAGCCCATGCTCTGGCCGTGGTTGCCGCGCGTGGCGCTGACCACCTCGCGCGGCAGGGCGCCGCGCCGGGCGAGCTGGTCGAAGTACGTGAGCCCGCCGCGGATCTTGAACGCGCCCACGGGCGTGTGGTTCTCGTGCTTGAGCCAGCACTCGGTGCCCAGGCGCTCGCTCAGCAGTGCCCAGCGGTACTGGGGCGTGGCGGGGAAGTCCGCGTACACCACCTGGGCGGCGGCTTCGATGTCGGCGAGCGTGGGGAGCGCCGACAGGGCGTCCATGGCGGCTGCGGCACGCGGGCCGGCGCTGGCCATGGTGCCGGGAGGGTTCTGCGCGTTCGCCGGGGTGGATGCCAGGGTGGATGCAAAGGGGGCGTTCATGCGAAGGCTTTCTTTCGGAACGGGGGGCGGAGCGCGAACGGCAGGAGGTCTTCGAGGATGGCGGGCCGCATCAAGGGGCTTCCTGCGATTGGAGGGTGACGGGGCCGCGGGGCGTGGTCAGCACGGCCTGCAGGCGCGGCGCGGCACCGGGCGAGACGGTCACCTGCGTGCCCAGTCCGAGGGCGGCGCAGGCGCTGGCCAGCGCCGTGGCCTCGGGGTGTTCCAGCCGCAGCGACTGCAACTGCACGCCGCTGGCGGCGGGCAGGCTGTAGCAGGGATGGCGCTCGCCCCACTGGATCAGCGTGGGCAGGCAGCCGCCCAGCAGGCGCTGGCCGTCCGGCCGCAGCGTGATCTGCCACTGCAGCAGTCCGAGCGGCGTGGGCCGGCTGGCGGTGGCGACCTCGCCGCGGTCCAGCCCGCGCGCGGCCAGTGCCGCATGGGCGGTGGCCACGTCGCGGACCGAGGCCACCCAGTGGATGAGCTGCGGGCCGTCGCGCGCCACGCGGGCCTGCAGCGCGGGGTCGTCCATGTCGAACCAGCGCCGCGTGCCCGCCGCTGGCCCGGGGGCGGCGGGGTTGATGGCGATGATTTCCAGGTAGGTGCGCGGGTGCGCCGGACCGCTCAGGTTGAGCAGTCGGTTGTGCGTGCCCATGAGCGGGTGTTCGCCCCCCATGGCCGGCACCACGCCCAGCGTGCGGCGGCACCAGTCCACGCCGTGGTCCAGGCGGTCCGCCATCACCACCAGGTGGTCGATGCCGGTGTCGGGCAGGTTCACAGCAGCACCTCGCCGTTCACGCAGGTGACCGATCCGCCGCCGACCCAGATGCGCTCGCCGTCCTGGTGCACGTGCACGCGCCCGGCGCGGCCCATGGCCGTGCCCTGGCTGGCGACGTAGCTGGGCGGCGCCAGGTGCGCGCCGATGAGCCACTGCGCCAGGGCGGCGTTCAGGCTGCCTGTCACCGGGTCTTCGGCCAGGCCGTTGTTGCCCGGGAAGAAGGCGCGCACCTCGAAGGCGATGCCCTCGTCGGCATGCGCGCCGATCACGCCCACCTTGCCGTGCGGGCCCACCACGCCGATGTCGAGCTGGCCGAGGATGGCGCTGTCGGGCTGCAGGGCCAGCACCTGCTCGGCGCTGGCGAGCATCACGCCGCGCCAGTTCGGGCCGTTGTCGCACCAGGCATGCGCCACGATGTCGCTGCGCTCGATGCGCAGGCCGCGCGCGATCAGGGCCACGTCCTCTTCGGCCAGCGGCCCGCTCTTGAGCAGCGGCGGCGCGGCGAAGGCCAGCCGGTCGCCATCGCGGCGCAGCGTGATCAGGCCCAGCGCGCATTCCTGCACCACCTGGCCATCGCTGCGCGGCTGGCCGCCCGCCTCCAGCCAGGCGTGGCAACTGCCCAGCGTGGGGTGCCCCGCGAACGGCAGCTCGCGGCCGGGGCAGAAGATGCGCACGCGGTAGTCGGCACCCGCCGCGCGGCCGGCGTCGGTGGGCGGCAGCAGGAACGTGGCCTCGGACAGGTTGGTCCAGTTGGTGAAGTGCTGCATCTGCGCGGTGGAAAGGTCCGAGCCGTCGAGCACCACGGCCAGGGGGTTGCCCAGGTAGGGCTGCTGGGTGAACACATCGACTTGTTTGAAAGGGCGTTGGCGCATGGTGTGGGCTTCTTTGCGAGGGATGAAAAGGGCGGCGGGTGGGCCGAAGGCGAAAGAGAAAAGAGCGAAAACGGACAGGGCGGGGCCCGGCCACGCGCCCATGCGGCGGCGCGGCGCGGGCGGCACCGGGCGATTCGAGACCCCAGGGGCGGCGCGTCAGCCGGTGGGGATCTCGCGCGGCGGTGCGGTGGCGGGCGGGGCGCAGGTCATAGGCGGGCAGTGCCTTCGATGCAGGTGAGGCTGCAGCCTCCGACCCAGACCTGGCCCTCTGCGTCCTGAGTGATGTGCACGCGGCCGGCCCGGCCGAGGCTCTCGCCCTGGGCCACGAGGTAGCTGCGCGGCGCGCGGCCTTCGGCGATGAGCCACTGCGCAAAGCTCGCGTTCAGGCTGCCCGTGACCGGGTCCTCCGGGTTGCCCATGGGCGCGGCGAAGGCGCGCACCACCACGCCGGGCTGCGTGGTGTCGGCGGCATGGGTGCCGACGTGGATCACGCCGACATCCTGGCCCAGGTCTTTGAGGCGGGCATGGTCGGGCCGCAGGCCGTGCACCGTCTCGGCGCTGTCAAGCACCAGGCCCAGCCAGCGCGGGCCGTTGTCCAGCAGTTGCGCGGCCTCGATCTGCTGGGTCCGGATGCCCAGCGCCCCGGCGATCAGCGGCACCAGCGCGGGGCTGGCATCGCTGCGGCGCAGCGGCGGCGCGGCGAACGCCAGCCGGTCGCCGCTGCGCTGGATGCGCACCAGCCCGCCGGCCGACTCCTGCACCACCATGCCGGCATCGCGCGGCGTGTGGCCGGCCTCCAGCCAGGCATGGCAGGTGCCGAGCGTGGGGTGCCCGGCAAACGGCAGCTCGCCCCGGCGGGGCGTGAAGATGCGCACGCGGTAGTCGGCCCCCGCGGCGCGGCCGGCCTCGGTGGGCGGCAGAAGGAAGCTGGTTTCCGACAGGTTGGTCCACGCGGCGAAGCGGCGCATGTCGGCATCGTCCAGGCCCTCGGCATCCAGCACGACGGCCAGCGGGTTGCCGTCGCCCGGGCGGTGGCTGAACACGTCGATCTGCTTGAAAGAGCGCTGGCGCATGGCGGGAACCGGTGTCAGGCCAGCGGCTGGTCGATCACGCCGCGCGCGCCGGGGCGCGCCAGCAGGCCCTGGTACCAGGCATCGAGGTGGGTGCGCGCAGCGCGCTCGTGCGGCAGGCCCCACCAGCGGTGGATTTCGCAGCCCACCACGATGTCGGCCATGGTGAATCGCTCGCCCGCCAGGCAAGGCTGCTGCGCCAGGTGCGCATCCAGCCGGTCCATGAGGGGCTCGGTGGCCGCCACCGACCGGGCGATGGCGGCCCGGTCGCGCTGCGCCTCGGGCGTGCGCACCCACTGCAGGAACGCATCGCGCCCCGCGGGGTTCAGCGTGGTCTGCTGCCAGTCCATCCACTGCTCGGCCACGAAGCGCGTGCGCAGGTCCTCGGGGTAGAGGGTGCCGCTGGCGTGCTTGGCGCACAGGTAGCGCACGATGGCGTTCGACTCCCACAGCGTGAAGCCGTCGTCCTCGATCAGCGGCACCATGCCGTTGGGGTTGAGCGCGAGGAACTGCGGCTCGCACACGATGCCGAACTGCCCGCCCGCGTCGGTGCGCTGCAGCTCCAGGCCCAGCTCCTGCACGGTCCACACGACCTTGCGCACGTTGATGGACGACATCCGTCCCCAGAGCCGCAGCATGCTTTTATGCCTTCTGGGCGACGCGCGCCCGAATGGCTGCGGCCAGCGCGCCCACGCCGGTGTTGATCTGCGCGGCGCTGGCCGTCACGAACGACAGGCGCAGCGTGCGCTGGTCGGCGTTGTCGGCATAGAAGGCCGCGCCCGGCACGAAGGCCACGTTGCGGTCCACGGCCTCGGGCAGCAGGTCGATGGCGCTCATGCCTTCGGGCAGGCGCACCCACAGGAACATGCCGCCGTCGGGCTTGTTCCAGTGCACGTCCAGGCCGGCCATCTCGCGCGTGAGCGCCTCCAGCATGGCGTCGCGCTGCTGCTTGTACAGCGCGCGGATGGTGGGCACATGGCGGCCCAGGAAGCCGTCCTTCATGACCTCGTGCACCATGCGCTGGTTGAAGCCCGGGCTGTGCAGGTCGGCCGCCTGCTTGGCCTGCAGCAGCTTGGGGAACACGGCCTTGGGCGCCACGATGAATCCCAGGCGCAGGCCGGGCGCCAGCACCTTGGAGAACGAGCCCAGGTAGATGCAGCCTTCCGGGTTGCGCGCGGTCAGCGGCGCAGGCGGGGGCTGGTCGAACCACAGGTCGCCGTAGGGGTTGTCCTCGATCAGCGGCAGGTTCAGCTCGGCCGCTTTCGCCACCAGGGCGGCGCGGCGCTCCTCGCTCATGGTGCGGCCGGTGGGGTTCTGGAAATTGGGCAGCACGTACAGGAAGCGGGCCTTGTCCGCGCCGCTGCCGGTTTTGGCTGCGAGGTCGTCGATCTGCACGCCTTCGTCGTCGCTGGCCACGCTCACCACTTCTGGCTCCATGGGCGCGAAGGCCTGGATCGCGCCCAGGTAGGTGGGCGTTTCCACCAGGATGCGGCTGCCGGCGTCGATCAGCACCTTGGCCACGAGGTCCAGGCCCTGCTGCGAGCCGGTGGTGATCAGCACCTGCTCGACGCTCACGTCCCACGGCAGGAAGTCGGCGACCGCCTGGCGCAGCGGCTGGTAGCCCTCGCTCGCGGCGTACTGCAGGGCGGCCTGGCCGTCTTGCGACAGCACGGCGCTGCAGGCCTTGGCGAAGTCGTCGATGGGGAAGGTCTTGGGGGAAGGCAGTCCGCCCGCCAGGCTGATGATGCCGGGCTTCTCGGTCACCTTCAGGATCTCGCGGATCACCGAAGGGTTCATCTTTGCGGCGCGTGCGGCCAGGGTCCAGTTCGTCATTGAATGCATCTCCAGGGGGCGCTTGTTCTCCGGGGCGCCGGGGTCGTCGTTGAGGAAGCCGTTGTGCGGCAGGTGGCGGGCATGCGGGTGGGCCCGCCGGGGAAAGAGCTTAACCGCGCATCGCGGCGGGTTGGGGGTTCATGCAGGGGCTTTGCGTACGGGCGCCCGGCGGCCGACGACCACCGTGGCCATCACGGCGACGCCGAAGCCCAGGCTGACCGCATCGAGCGATTCGCCCAGCAGCGGCACCGAAAACAGCATGCCCAGGAACGGCTGCACCAGCTGCACCTGGCTCACGCGCACCGTGCCGCCGAGCGCCAGGCCCCGATACCACGCAAAGAAGCCGAGCCACATCGAGAACACCGACACATAGGCCAGCGCGCCCCAGGCCGATGCCGGCATGGGCGCCGTGGGCCACGACCAGGCGCCCAGCGGCAGCGTGGCGGGCAGCGAGATGACCAGGGCCCAGCAAATCACAAAGCCCGAGGGCATGCGCTGCGACAGCCGCGCGCCGTAGCCGTAGCCCACGGCGGCGCACAGCACGGCCGCGAACAGCAGCAGGTCGGCCGGGTGCAGCGAAAGGCCGGCGCTGCCCGAGCGCAGCACCGCGAACGCCACCACCATCGCCGTGCCCAGCAGGGCGCACAGCCAAAAGCGCGGCGACGGGCGCTGGCGGTGCAGCAGCGCACCCACGCCAGCCGTGGCCAGGGGCAGCATGCCGATGATCACGCTGGCATGCACCGCGCCCACGTCGCGCATGGCCAGCGAGGTGAGCAGCGGAAATCCGAACACCACGCCCAGCGCGGTGAAGGCCAGCGGCCGCCATTCCTCGGGCCGCGGCCAGGGCGCGCGGCGCGCCCACAGCAGCAGCGCCGACAGCACTCCCGCGATCGCCGCCCGGCCCATGGCCATGAAGACGCCGGACATCTGCGGCGCCTCGGGCGTGCCCACGGCCAGCCGCGTCATGGGCAGGGTGAAGGCGAAGATGGCCACGCCCAGCAGGCCCCACAGCAGGCCGCGGGTTTCGGGCGACTGCCGGCCGGTGGCCGGGGCCGTGGAGGCGCCGGGGGCGCCCGGCAAGGTGGCGGGGTGCGTCATGGGCGGAGTCCGGTGAAAGAAAGGGTGCTGCGGCAGCGGGGGACGGTCATGCGTTCACCATCCAGGCGGCCGTGATCACCAGCACCAGCGCCATGGCGCGGTTGAACCACAGCAGCCGCGTGCCCTGGGCGAGCCAGTGGCGCAGCAGCGCGCCCGTGGCGGCATACAGCAGGTTGCTGGAGAACGCGAACACCACCATCACCGGCAGCACCACGCCCAGCCGCGCCAGGGCATCGTCGCGCCCGGCGATCCAGCCGGCCACGATGGTCAGCGCCAGCAGCCAGGCCTTGATGTTGACGAACTGCATCGCCGCGCCCTGCCAGAAGCCCACGTCCATGCGCCCGGCCTGGGCCTGGCCCAGCTGGGCGCTGCGGCTCAGCTTGAAGGCCAGCCACAGCAGGTAGCCGATGCCCAGCACCTTGATGCCCAGGCGCACCGCCGGCACTGCCATCACCAGTGCGCCGACGCCGCCCGCGCACACCAGCAGCAGAGCGCTCCAGCCCACGGGCACCGCCCAGACGAAGCGCATCGCGTGGCGCAGGCCGCGGTTGGCGGCGATCGCCGTGGCCAGCGTGGTGTTGGGGCCGGGGCTGAAACTCATGGCGGTGGCCAGGGCCAGCAGGGCGGTGAATTCGACGAAGGGCATGGGGACTTTGAGGGGTTTGTGGCTCCAATGTAGGAGCAGAGTCCATTACAGTTGCAATACAGTTATTTCGACAATTTCATGATCTGTATTGGTGTTTGCATCAGCACAGTGAAGGAGCCCTCCATGCTGACACGCACCGCCCGCCGATCCCTGACCGAACAACTGGCTGAGCGCTTCGCCGAGCGTATCCGGGCCCGGCTGCTGCCCGCCGGCGCGCGGCTGCCTTCCGTGCGCGAATGCGCGCGGCTGCAGGGCGTGAGCGCGTACACGGTGGTGGCCGCCTACGACCAGCTCCTCGCACAAGGGCTGGTGGAGGCCCGCAGCCAGCGGGGCTTCTATGTGCGAGATATTGCACAGAAAATGCCTGAAGGGCATATTCCACTAGGGCATTCTGCTATAGAAAAAGTAGCAAACGACCGCAAATCGTCCCCCGTGCTGTCGCCCCTGCCTTCGGGCTCGTGCGTCAACGCCACGGCGCTGATCCGGGGCATGTTCCACCAGGCCTCCAGCCACCCGCAGCCGGGGGCCGGCGTGTTCCCCCGCGACTGGCTGGAGAACACCTTCATGGGCGCGGCGGTGCGCAAGGTTGCCAGCGGCCGGGCACTGCAGGACAGCTCGCTGCAGTACGGCGACCCCATGGGCGAGCCCACCTTGCGCGAGGTGCTGGCCCGGCGCCTGCAGGGCTTCGGCGTGCCCGCGCAGGCCAGCCAGATCATCACCACCATGGGCGCCACGCACGCGCTGGACATCGTGAGCCGCACCCTGCTCAAGGCGGGCGATACCGTCATGGTGGAGGAGCCCGGCTGGTCGGTGGAGTTCGCGCGGCTCGATGCGCTGGGCATGCGCATCCTGCCGGTGCCGCGCGGCGCCCAGGGCCCCGACCTCGCGGTGATGGAGCGCTATTGCGAGGTGCACGCCCCCAAGCTGTTCGTGAGCGTGAGCGTGTTCCACAACCCCACTGGCTACTGCCTCACGCCGGGCAGCGCGCACCAGGTGCTACAGCTGGCCGGACGGCACGGCTTTCACATCGTCGAAGACGACACCTACAGCCACATCGCCCCCGAGCACGCCACGCGCCTCACGGTGCTGGACGGCCTGGCGCGCACCATCTACGTGAGCGGCTTCGCCAAGATCCTCGCGCCCAACTGGCGCATCGGCTACCTGGCTGCGCCCCCCGACTTGGTGGAGCCGCTGCTGGACACCAAGCTGCTGTCCACGCTGACCACGCCCTCGCTGCTGGAAAAAGCCATGGCCTTGTGCATCGAGCAGGGCATGCTGCGCCGCCACAGCGACCGCATGCGCCAGCGGCTGGCCCAGGCCCGCGCGCGCAGCGTGCAGCTGGCGCTGGAGGCCGGCTGCACCTTCGCGGCCGAGCCGGCCGGCATGTTCGGCTGGGTCGAGACGGGCGTGGACACCGATGTGCTGGCCCAGCGCATGCTGGACGAGGGCTACCTGCTCGCGCCAGGCGCGCTGTTCCACGCCAGCCGCCAGCCGTGCACGCTCATGCGCATCAACTTCACCACCACGCAGGACGCGGCGTTCTGGCGCGTGTTCCAGCAGCAGGCGGCGGCCCTGGCCGGCGGCGCGCGGGGGTGACTCCGGGAGGGGCGGGGCGCTCCCCCCGCCCTCCAAAACGGGCCCTCCGTCTGTGTGATTTCGTGCGAGTTGCGGCAGAAACGGCCGCAATTGGTTACATCTAGAGGCATTTTCCCGCTGGTGGGGGGATTTCCGGGGGGTGGGATGCGCTCAGCCGCGCACTATCATTCGGCCCATTCCAATCCGACCCAACGGCCCTTTGCGGCCGCTGCACCCATGACACGCCGAGTCACCATCCAGACGCCCCTGGGCGAGCAGTTGCAGTTTCGCCAGCTGCAGGGCAAAGAAGCGCTGAGCGAGCTGTTTTCTTTGGACGTGGACCTGCTGAGCGAGAGCAAATCCATCGACCCCAAGGCCCTGCTGGGTAAGAGCGCCACCATCGTGGTGGAGACCGAAGGGGGCGGCACGCGCTATCTGGACGGCATCGTCACGCGCTTCGGGCTGCAGGGCCAGGACCACCGCTTCTACACCTACAAGGCCCGCCTGAGCCCCTGGCTGTGGCTGGCCACGCGGCAAAGCGACTTCAAGATCTTCCAGAACAAGACCGTGCCCGACATCATCGAAGAGGTGCTGGGCAAATACGGCTACCCGCTGCAGCGCAAGCTCACCCAGAGCTACCGCACCTGGGACTACTGCGTGCAGTACAACGAGACCGACTGCGCCTTCGTCTCGCGCCTCATGGAGCACGAGGGCATCTACTACTTCCACGAGCACAGCGCCGGCCAGCACGTGCTCACCCTGGCCGACGACATCGTCGCCTCGCACAGCCCGCTCGCTGGCGCTGCCGTCATCCCGTTCTACCCGCCCGAGAAGGCCGCCGTCGCCGACAAGGAAAACATCCACGCCTGGCAACTGGCGCAGGAGATCAAGCCCGGGCGGCACTACAACGACGACTACGACTTCAAGAAACCCAAGGCCGACCTGTCCAACATGCGCCAGACCCCGCCGGGGCATGCGCACGACAGCCACGAGATCTACGAATGGCCGGGCGGGTACACCGAGTTCGGCGACGGCGAGGCCTACGCGCGCTCGCGGCTGCAGTCGAGCCTGACCGGGCACAGCACCGTGCGGGGCGAATCGCGCCACCGGGCGCTCGCCCCCGGCTACACCTTCACGCTGGAGAACCACCCTCGCGAGGACCAGAACCAGCAATACCTGCTGACCGGGCTGGAATACCACTTCAAGGAAAACCCCCAGGTCAGCGCCGTGGCGCCCGGCCCCAAGGGCACGCCGCAGGAAGAGGGCTCGTTCCAGAAGTTCACCCTGCAGGCCCAGCCCACCAGCCTGCCCTACACGCCGGCGCGCACCACCCCCAAACCCAAGACCACCGGGCCGCAGACCGCGGTGGTGGTGGGCCCGCCGGGCGAGGAGATCTGGACCGACCAGTACGGGCGGGTGAAGGTGCAGTTCCACTGGGACCGCATCGGGGCGATGGACGAGAACTCCAGCTGCTGGGTGCGGGTGTCGCACCCGTGGGCGGGGCTGAACTACGGCAGCATCCACATCCCGCGCATCGGGCAGGAAGTCATCGTGGACTTTCTGAACGGCGATCCGGACTACCCCATCATCACCGGGCGGGTGTACAACGGCATCCAGATGCCGCCGTGGAAGCTGCCGGACAACAAGACGCAGTCGGGCACGCTCACCAACTGGAGCAAGGGCGGGGGCGGGGCGAGCATGCTGCGCTTTGAGGACAAGAAGGGCATCGAGCACCTGGAGCTGTCCAACACCTACGGCAACACGTACCTGAACATGGGGTACCTGATGCACCAGGGCAGCGGCTCGCAGCGCGGGTACGGGTTCGAGCTGCGCACGGACCTGTGGGGGTCGATCCGGGCGGACAAGGGGCTGCTGATCACCACGTACCCGCAGGACTTCACCTCCAAGGTGGCGAGCAACAATCCGGATGGGTTCGATCAGCTGGGCAGCGGGCTGGCCGGCACCGCGGCGCTGATGAAAGAGGCCGGAAGCGCCGTGAAGGCCATGGACTCGGCCATCGGCGCCATCAACGGCCTCAAGACCTCGCACATGATGGCCCTGGGCGCCGGGGTCGCCTCCATGGTCGGCGGCCAGGCCGGGGCGTCGTCGCTGGCGAAGGCCGCCGCGGCCGTCGCCGCCTTTGCCGATGCCGGCGGGGACGGCGGTGGAGGGGGCGGGCCCGAGGTCAGCATGCCGACCAATACCGACCCGGCCATGCCCCAGTCGCAGGCGCTGCGCGAGCTGTCCAAGGACATCACGAAACCCATCGTGTCCATCGTCAGCCCCGAGGGGCATTCGATGATCAGCCCCAAGCCCATCGTGATCAGCTCGGGGCAGAGCGCGTCGATGCACGCCACGCAGCACATCACGGTATCGAGCGGCGCGCAGCTCACCCAGCTGGCCAAGGGCGGCATGCTCACCCACGTGTCCGAGGGCGGGCAGCGCAATACCGTGACCCAGGGCGACGTCGCGTCCGAGGCGCAGGCCGGCCACATGAACCTCACGGCCCACCAGAACATCACCATGGCGTCCAAGACGCTCGATGCGAGCGTGCTGGGCCACGAGAACGTCAACATCAAGGCCACGCAGGATTCGGTCCTGGTTGATGCCGGACAGCACATCCGCCTGGAGGCGGCCGATAGCATCACCCTGGTGTGCGGCAAGGGCAAGGCGTACATCAAGCTCACCAAAGACGGCGACATCGAGATCGTCGGCGTGCGCAAGGGCCTGCTGCGCTTCACGGAAAGCCTCGACGAGTTCGGCAAGCCCATCAACATGAACTGCTGATCCACCGGCATCGCCGGCAGCAGCCTAGGAATCCATCCATGCAATACCACATCCAGGAGGCGGCCTTCGAGCTGCCCTCCGACGGCTTCATCGACCGCAGCGTGAACGTGCTCATCTTCGGCGACCCGGCGCTGCCGTTCAACGTGGTCGTCACCCGCGACTACTTCGACGAAGGCAGCGGGATCGAGGCGCTGCTGCAGGAGCAGCTGCGTGCGCTGTCCACCGTGGGCAAGAGCTATAAGCAGCTCGACATGAGCCGGGCGCGCCTGCCGCTGCACGGCACCGGCGGCGCGCAGCCCGCCAGCGAATCCGACGCCCCCAACGCCGTGGGCGCATCGGTCTCGTACAGCAAGCAAGGCCACACCCTGTACCAGCGCATCGTGCTGATCGAGCTGCCCGAGCGCAAGGCGCTGGTGCTCACGGGCACCCATGCGGCGCCCTGGAAGCCGCACCACGAAGCGCAGTGGGCGTCCATCCTGCAAAGTGTGCGCGTGCGGCCGCAGTAAGGCACGCCCCAAGGCTCCACGCCGCCATCGCGACAGACCGCACGGCCTTTTAAAAACCCGCCCACCGGCGTACCTCCCTTCCGCGTTCCATGCCCAAAGCCGCCCGCCTGCACGATCCCATCGCCCACACCTATGCCCGCGAGGGCCATGCGGCGGGGGCGGCCACGGCGGTGGCGATCGAGTTCGGGGCGGCGGTGGCGATCGGCGCGGCCGTGGGCACCATCGCCTGCCCGGGGCTCGGCACCCTGGCGGGCTTTCTGATCGGCGCGGCCGTGTTCGTGGGCACGCTGGTGGTGAGCCACATGTTCAGCCTGGTGGGCGACTTCTTCCAGTCGTTCGGGGAGGCGCTGGGGCGAAGTTTCAGCTCCGATTGCGGCGAGCTCACCGCGACGGGGTCGGCGACGGTCTTCATCAACAAGCTTCCCGCCATCCGCGCCGGGCTGGACGTGGCCATGTGCGACAAGCACAGCATGCCGCCCAGCCTCGTCAACTTCGGCAGCGAGAACGTCTTCATCGACACCTTCCGCGCCGGCCGCGAGGGCGACTACGTGGATTGCGAGGCCAAGATCAGCAAGGGCTCGGAGGACGTCAACTTCGGCGGCGAGTCCGTGCCCGTGGCCAATTTCCGGGCGCAGGAAATCCCGGACTCCGACCGCGAACTGGCGGCCAAGGCCCGGTTCTGGGCCGGCATCCTGGGCGGGGCCGCGGGCGCCCTGAAAGCCGGCATCAAGTGCTTCGGCATTGCCGTGGGCATGGGTGTGGTCGGCGCCAAGGTGCTGGGCGAGGTCATGCCCTCCTTCGATGGCGGGCAGGGCGCTGCGAAGGGCGCGGGCAACAGCGCCGGCACGGCCCTGGGCAACCTGCTGCAGGGCAAGCCCGTCCACGCCGTCACCGGGGCCAAGGTGCTGCTGGGCGACGACGACACCGACTTCGCGCTGAGCGGCGCCTTGCCCATCGTGTGGCAGCGCACCTATGCCTCCACCGATGCACGCACGGGGGTGCTGGGGACCGGCTGGAGCCTGCCGTTCAGCGTGGAGCTGGTGTTCCAGGACGGCAAGGCGCATTACATCGACGAGCAGGGGCGCGACATTCCGTTCGACGACCTGCCCCCGGGCGGGCAGATGTTCAGCGTGCCCGAAGGCCTGCAGCTGAGCCGCAGCGAAGGCGGCGTGTACTACATCGGCATGCCTTCGGTCGGCTGGGTGTACACCTTCGGGGCCCGCCAGAGCCAGGCCGAGGGCGAGCGCCTGTCCCTGCGGCAATGGGCCGACCTGAACCACAACGCCATCGATTACCACCGCGACGCCCAGGGCCTGGTGCGCCACATCACCGACACCAGCGGCCACCGGCTGGCGCTGCACTACACCCCGGACGCGGTGGCCGGGAGCGGGCCGCGCCTGTTGCGCATCGACCTCACCGCGGGCGGGCCGCCCGGCACCCTGGTCGAATACCGCTACAGCACCGAAGGCGACCTGGTCCAGGTGACCGATCGCACCGGCCGCACCGTGCGCCGCTTCGCATGGGCGGAGCACGCCATGGTGGCCCAGACCTTCGAAAGCGGCCTGGTCGCCCACTACCAGTGGGACCGGCCGGGCCCGCAGGGCCGTGTGCTGCGCCACTGGCTCGACGATGCGGGTGGCGGCCTGCCTGCCACCAGCTGGACGTTTGAATACGACCTGCCCGGCGAAGCCGACGGCGACCGCCGCACGCGCGTCACCGACCACCTGGGGCGCGTGCAGCTCTTCGATCATGACGCTGACCAGAACGTCACCCGCTACGAAGACCCCCTGGGCCACATCCAGCGCATGGAATGGAACGGCCAGTGGCAACTGCGGGCCTGGACGCGGGCGGATGGCAGCCGCTACACCTTCGACTACGACCGCCTGGGCAACCTCGTGCACGCCACCGACCCGCTGGGCCAGAGCGCGCGCATCGACTGGCACGAACGCTTGCAGCGCATCCGCGCCACGACGGCCGTGGACGGCTCGCGCTGGCACTACGAATACGACGAACGCGGCAACTGCACCGAAGTGCTGGGCCCGCCCCTGGCGCAGGATGCGCCGGATGCGTCCCTTGCGCCGGATGCAAACCCTTCGGGCACTCCGGCCGCTGCCCGCTACCGGGAGGCCACCGTGTACGACGCGCGCGGCCTGCCCGTGCTCACCACCGATGCCAATGGAGGCCGCCAGCAATGGCGATGGACGCCGCAGGCCCTGCTGGCCAGCCATACCGACTGCTCGGGCAAGACCACCCGCTTCGAATACGACGCCAGCGGCCACCTGCGGGTGCGCACCGATGCCCTGGGCCAGGCCACCCAGTACATCCACGACCCGCTGGGCCGCCTGCTGAGCGTGCAGCACCCCGATGGCAGCGTGCAGAACTACGCCTACGACGCGGCCGGCCGACTGGCCTCCACCAGCGATTCGAGCCAGCGCGCGACCCGCTACCAGTACAACCTGCACGGCCAGCTGCTGACCCTGCAGGCCCCGAACGGGCGCGCCATCCACCTGGGCTACGACGCAGCGCACCGCCTGGCCACGCTGGTCAACGAGAACCACGCCAGCTACGAGTTCGCCTACGACACCGCCGACCGCCTGCTGGAAGAGCGCCGTCCCGATGGCAGCCGCCACGCCCTCGACTACGACCCCGCCGGCCGCGTGGTGGCCTTGGTGGAGCACCCGGGCGAGGACGACGTGCGCCTGCAGGGCATTGCCGGGCATGTGCCGGCCTCGCCCATCCGCACGCTCTACCGGCGCGATGCGCTCGGGCGCCTGCAGGAAAAGCAGATCCTTCCCTCCGGCGAGGGCGCGCCGGGCGGCGCCCTGCTGCAGCGCTTTGCCTACGACCCGCTGCACCGGCTGGTGCGCGCGCAGATGCTGGACGCTGAGACGCAGGCCCCTGTCCACACGCTGGAGTACGCCTACAACGCCCTGGGCGATGTGGTGAAGGAGGCTGCCACCGACGCCGCCACCGGCGAGCGCACCGAGCTGCGCCATGCCCACGATGCCCTGGGCAACCGCACCGAGACGGGCCTGCCCGATGGGCGCACGCTGCACCACCTCTACTACGGCAGCGGCCACCTGCACCAGATCCATCTGGACGGCGTGGTCGTGGCCGACATCGAGCGCGACGACCTGCACCGGGAAGTGCTGCGCACCCAGGGCCGCCTGGCCAGCCGCTACGCCTACGACGCCCTGGGGCGGCGCAGCGCGCAGTGGACCCAGTCCGCCGCCCTGCGGGTGACCGGCGCATGGGCCCCCGGCCGCGCTGCCGGCCAAAGCGCCGCCTGGGCCCAACGCCTGCAGCGCCCCGCCGCCACCGACAGCCTGCTCAAGCAGTGGGAATACGACAGCGCGGGCGAACTGGCGCGGGCGCGGCACAGCCGCCATGGCGAGACCGAATACCGCTACGACCCGGTCGGCCGGCTGCTCTCGGCGGTGCACGCCGGCCTGCCGTCCGCCCTGGCGCCTTCCGGCCAGGGCGCGGCGGGCGAAGGCGCCGCCGCCGTGCTGAACGAAGTCTTCCACTACGACCCGGCCGGCAACCGCGTCGCCGACCGGGCCCAGGCGATGGACAGCGCCGGCCGGGGCTGGGTGCGCAACAACCGGGTGAAGGTGCTGCAGGACAAACGCTTCGACTACGACGGCTTCGGCCGGCTGGTGAGAAAGCGCATCGGCGCGCACACCGAGCAGCACTTTCGCTACGACGCGCAGCACCGCATGACCCAGGCGGCCGTGGTGCGCGCGGGCCAAAACGGCGAGCCGGTGAGCCAGGTCTTCCGCTACCGCTACGACGCGCTGGGCCGGCGCATCGCCAAGGCCGACGCCTTCGGCGAAACCACCTTCACGTGGGAAGGCCTGCGCCTGCTGCAGGAGCGCCGGGGCGGGCAATGCAGCAGCTACGTCTACGAGCCGGGCAGCTACACGCCCCTGGCACGCATCGACGGCCAGGGCGCGCTGGAGCCGGAACACCCCGCGTCCGCGCTGGCCCTGGGCGATGTGGACACCGCGCGGGGCAAGGAAAACTCCGTGCCGACGACCAATGGCGAGTGGGCGGATGCGCACCACGCGGTCGCTGGGCCGGTGGGTGGGTTAGCGCGCATGCTGGCGGCGCAGCAGGAGCCAGAGCGCCGGGCCGCCGACCAGCCCGTTCCCGCCGATCCGGCGCCGGCCCAGGTGGAATCCGGGCGGGCACGCATCTACTACTTCCACACCCAGGCCAATGGCCTGCCGGAGGAGCTATCGGACCGCAACGGCAATCTGGTGTGGCGGGCGCAATACCGGGCCTGGGGCAGCGCGGTGGCGGAAGAGTGGCAGGCGTTCGATACCGTGGGCCGCCCGGTCGGGGCGCCGGTTGCCGAAAGCTGGGCGCGGGCAAGTCAGCAGACGGCAGCGGCGCCGCAGAACTTGAGGATGCAAGGGCAGTACCTGGATCGGGAAACGGGGCTGCACTACAACACGTTCCGGTATTACGACCCTGATTTGGGGGCGTTTACGACGCCTGATCCGATTGGGTTGGCGGGGGGGCTCAACCTGCACGGGTATGCACCTAATCCTGTCAGCTGGGTTGACCCATGGGGTTGGAGTTGCACTTTTGACAGTAAGGCAAATAGGTGGCGCGACGCAGAGACTGGACGATTTACTAATCGTCCAGTAGATCCTTCTGAATTGGTTGTCAATGGAAAATTGAATCACGGAGATGTAAATAAATGGGCTGCTCAGGGAGGCATTCCCGATCAGTGGCAAGCTTCTCCGCAATTTCCTTCAGGAGGATTTAAATATAAGACCTCTTCTGGAGGTGTTGATTACTCAATCCATGGGCACGGATCGAATCCCAATGCGCCTGCGGGCAGTAATGCGTCACAGGGGCCAACGGCTTCCATTACTTCGCGGCCCACAGGAGGCAATTTTGGTTCTCAGCAGAGCACTTTGTCCACAGGGGGTAAGGTGCAAAGTCAAGGGCGGAGTAATAGCCAAATCAATGAGTCCCACATCCCATTGGATGGATCACCTTATTAATTAAATTATGCTAGAGAAAATTGCTAATCGACTGAATGAGGCTCCAACTATTATGAATCTTGCCCAGATGAAAGGATTCATTTTGGAATTAATGGCTGTTCCTTTTGGTGTGCTCAAGGGTGATATCCTGGCATTTTGCAATATATTGGAGACTCTTTTAGAGTCTTATAATGCGGGAACATATTTTGAAGTGGGGGAAGGTGATAAGCAATTTTTTCTTGATTTTTCCACTTGGATTCAGGAATTTTCAAAGGAAATAGGTATATCTGCCTGGAACAGGGAAGGGCTTGAATCAATAGCAAAAGCTTTTTTAATATTTCCTGACGAGGTTTATGGAGGTAATTGAAGGAAAATGGGCTTTTATATAGCCTGGAGTGTAGTGGGCCGCGCCGGCTGTGGCTGGGTGCGCAACAACCGGGTGAAGGTGCTGCAGGACAAACGCTTCGACTACGACGGCTTCGGCAGGCTGGTGAGAAAGCGCATCGGCGCGCACACCGAGCAGCACTTTCGCTACGACGCCCAGCACCGCATGACCCAGGCGGCCGTAGTGCGTGCGGGCAAGAACGGCGAGCCGGTGAGCCGGTGAGCCGGTGAGCCGGTGAGCCAGGTCTTTCGCTACCGCTACGACGCGCTGGGCCGGCGCATCGCCAAGGCCGACGCGTTCGGCGAGATCACATTCGTGTGGGGAGGCCTGCGGCTGCTGCAAGAGCGCAGAGGGGGCCAGACCAGCAGCTACGTCTATGAGCCGGGCAGCTACACGCCCCTGGCGCGCATTGACGGCCATGGCGCGCTGGAGGCGGAACACCCAGCGGCGGCGCTGGCCCTGGGCGATGTGGACACCGCGCGGGGCAAGGAAAACTCCGTGCCGACGACGAATGGCGAGTGGGCGGATGCCCACCACGCGGTCGCTGGGCCGGTGGGTGGATTGGCGCGCATGCGGGCGGTCATGGACAAAGCCCATTCGGCGCAACCGGCCGTGATGGAAAACAGCACGCCAACGCCGAGGGTTGAAGAAGTAAGCGCCCGGTCAGCGCCGCCAGGCGCCCGGATTTATTACTTCCATACCCAGGGCAATGGCTTGCCGGAAGAGATGTCGGACCGAAACGGCAACCTGGTCTGGCGTGCGCAATACCGGGCCTGGGGCAGTGCGGTGGCGGAAGAGTGGCAGGCGTTTGATGCCGTGGGCCGCCCGGTCGGGGCGCCGGTTGCCGAAAGCTGGGCGCGGGCGAGTCAGCAGACGGCAGCGGCGCCGCAGAACTTGAGGATGCAGGGTCAGTACCTGGACCGGGAAACGGGGCTGCACTACAACACGTTCCGGTATTACGACCCGGATCTGGGGGCATTTACGACGCCTGATCCGATTGGGTTGGCGGGAGGCGAATCTACACAGCTATGCACCTAATCCGATTACTTGGATTGATCCATGGGGATGGTGCGATAAAAATGCGGAGACTCCTCGTGGAAGAAATGCTGCACTTAATGAGGCAAAGCGTGATTTAGGTATTCCTCGTTCTCAGCATCCGGATGCTGTCAATAAAGTGCCCATGACAGACCGTAATGGGAAAGCAATTTTAAGATCTGATGGTAAGCCACTTATGACCCGTGAGTATACATATACCCGTCCAGATGGGACTAAGGTAGTTATTCAAGATCATTCTGCAGGACATCAATTTGGTCAAGGTGGCGTTGGAGATCAAGGGCCGCATTTTAATGTGAGGCCGCCTGAGAAAACCCGCACAGGTTCGGTGCCGGGAACAAAGGACCATTATTCATGGTAAACATCACAGAAAATTGGTTGGAGATGCTTGCGGATGGGGCTGGGGCGATCAGAGCTATATATGGAGAAAAAATCCCTGGCCTCGAGAACTTGGAGATTCATGAATTGATTATTCATCATGATGGTCCTAGAGTTTCGCTGAGATTTGATTTGCCGGAATTTCCAGTTCGGCCGCCTAAAAAATGGTTAGCTGCTGGCGCTAATAAAGTTCAAGTTGTTTTTTTATTGGTATCTGTCTGCGATTTAAAGATATCTGGAATTAAATCAAATGGAAAATTTAATATAAATCTTGATAAAGACGGCGCGCATATAAATTTGCAAGGAGGCGGTGATGAATTCGAGATTTTCATAAAGGCAGATTTTTTAATGGTCAATGCCATAAGTGCTTATAAAGATAGCGCTATTTGATGCGGACACGCAGGCCCCGGTCGTTTTCTATGGATCTTGTGGAGAAGAAGATCAGGGAATTCATGTTGTTATCGTCGGGTGGAGTTTTTTAATCTAATATATCCTTTCACGAGGCTTTGAGTGGGCTGACTTATGAAATATCTGATGATTTTGCGGGTGTTAGCTTGAAAGAAATGTTTAAAATAAAAAATTAAGAATATTTTGAGGATTGGAGGTGTTTTTTATTGCATTAAGCAGTGCTATTGAGAAATAAAATTCGGGTATGTTTGGAGTGCAAAAAATATGTTATTAAACTCAGATATTATTCCCGGGGCGTCTTTGGGAGGGGTATTGATTGGTGAAACAATTGACTCTGTTTTTGAGAGGTTTTCAGAAAAATACGAAATAGAAATATTTGATGAGATTGCGGTTTTCGAGGGTGGTTTGATTTCGATTGGCTACACGCCATCAGGTATTGTTCACTCTGTGATGTGCGGTGATCGATTTCCTGGCAACTACAAAGGAATATTGTGGGTCGGGATGACTGTCTCCGACGTAATCGCTAAAACCAAAAAGCAGATTGCATTTGGCGGTTGTGTCGTCGTTGACGGAATTGAAGGAATTGGCTTGCCCTTGCCGCCAAGCTTCGATGATTTTGAAAAAATCACTGACTTTCTATCTCTCGACCATATGTTCGGGAATTTGTCAGTTTTTAGAGCCTGAATGCATCTGGTTCTGCAGCCATCGGCGCGATCTGGCTATCGATTCACAGAGCTGGTTTTACTGGCGGGTAGCGAAAAATCCGCGGGAAAACCCAAAGCTGCTGAGAGAATATCAAAACAGGGAATCGGCGCAGGAGCCCTGGCCATGCGGCCTTCGATCAAGGCGTCAGAAAAGTCCCCGCGTCGCTGCGCACGAGCCCAAGCCAAACAGGAGCGACCGGAAGGCACTTCGCGAGGCTCCGCCGCGTACTGCCAGCGGAACAGTGATCGTCCCGCTACCGCTTTTACGAACCACGGGGCCCAACGCCATGCCCCGACCGCGATCTCCAACGCTTGGCGCCCTCAGCCCCCGCGCTTCACATCCAGATCCGCCAGCACCCGCAGCAACCCCCGGTTCACCTCTTCCAGATCCATCTCGTGCGTCTCGCACAGCTGGCGGATCGCCGCGCCGTTGTCCGTTTCCAGCGCGCAGGCCATCTCCAGGCTGGCTGCGTACGGCCCGGTGTGCAGCACGGTGGCGTCGTAGATGCGTTCGGACAAAGGCAGGCGGCGCAGGATGGCGCCCAGGGGTTCGCCCAGCAGGTCGTCCATCTGCGAGAGCAGGCCGCACAGGTAGATTTCGCGCCGCAGGTCGTTTTCCACGCCGGCGTCCAGCAGGCGCTCGGTCAGGCGGGCGCGCAGCACCATGGATTCGCGGATGGGCTGCAGGTTGGGGTCGGTGCTGGCGTGCGGCAGCTGGTCCGACAGCCAGCGCTTGAGCGAGCCGTAGCCCATCATGACCAGGCCGCGCCGCAGCGAATCCACGCCGGTGCGCAGGCCGAGCGCTGCCGAGTTGGTATAGACCATGAAGCGGTAGGCGAGCAGCGGGTCTTCGCCCAGGATCTGCTCGAAGGCTTCCAGCGACTGCTCCGCGTCGATGGCTTTCATCAGCTTGAGCACGGTTTCGTGCCCGGGCTGGGGCGGCTGGTGGCGCAGTTCGTACAGCACGTCTTCCGCGGGCCAGCCGGCCAGGGCCAGGGCCTTGTGCCGGTCCAGGCAGTGTTCCATGAGGGCGCGGCTGGCCACGTTCTCGTACATCTGTCCGGCCAGCACCGGGCTGGGCTGCTGGCCTGCACCGCTGTGGCTGGCGCCCGCTCCGGCACTGCGGGGGGCAGCTGCGGTGGTTTTCAGCGCAGCCATGGCGTCGGCGGCGCTGAGGGTGAGCAGGCTGTTGTCGAAGCAGCCGGCCACGGCGGGTTCGGGCAGGTGGTGCAGTTCGCCGCGCCAGACGAGTTTCAAGCCGCGCTGGTGGGCGGCTTGCACCAGGGCGAGCAAGGCCGGATCGCCCAGCCATTCGTTGCGCACTTCGATCCAGGGCGCGCCGCGCGGCGCCTGGGTGAGCAGGTCGGTGAGCAACTGCGGCGTTTGCGGGGACAGCAGCAGGGGGGGCGAGCTGGCGCTCCACAGTTCCTGCAAGGTGCGCAGCAGATGGGGCGCATCCACGACGGCGGCGCCATCGCTTTGCACATAGAGCTGCACGGCGGCGAGGCGCCGTGCCTGGTTCCAAAGGGGACGGTAACCGAGGAGGAGGCTGCCAAGAACGGATTGGACCATGGGATGCGAAGGCGGCCGTTACCGCGCGGGCTCAGCCGATGTAGTTGAAGAGAGACAGCTTTTGCACCTGGGCATAGGACTTCAGGGCCGCTTCATACCCGACCTGGTTGTTCTGGAAGTCGGAAATGCCCTTGATCATATCGAGATCCTCCGCGCGCGAACGGTCGGCTTCCAGCTGCACGGCGCGCTTGTCCTGGTCGCCGGTGATGCGGTCGGCGCGGTTGAGCAATTCGCCCGCGTAGCCGCGCATGTTGTGCATGCGCTCCATGCCGATGTCGATGTTGTTCAGGGCCTGGCCCACGGCCTGCGATGCAGCGCCGCTGGTGGTGGCGCTGCCAATGTCGCGGATGGCGCTGTCCAGCGTGCTGAAGATGCTGGCGCTGGGCTGCAGCGAGATGCTGTCGCCGTTGGCGGGCGAGAGGCTGTAGGTGCCATCGACCTTCTTGACGGGCGTGCCGGTGATGTTGAAGCTCATGCCGGGGATGCCGGTCACGCCGATGCTCACCGGCTTGTCGGACGGAAAGTCGGGCACCGTCACGGGCGCGGACGACACGCCGGTGGTGGTGTTGGTGATGGTGTACGTGGCCGTGGTGGTGCCGGCCGTGGCGCCCGGGCCCACGCCGCTGAAGACGATCTGGTAGTTGTTGCCCGTGATGAGGCTGGTGTCGGTGGGCTTGATGCCGTCGGTGGTCAGCAGGTGGTCGGTCGAGCTGGTGGTGACGGCGGCGTTGTAGGCGCCGTCGCGCTGCGGCACGAACATGAAGGCCGATTCGCCGTCCAGCGACAGGGGCAGCGAGTTGTCGGTGCCCGAGCCCTGGCCGGGCAGGCCGGAGAAGGTGTAGTCGGGGCTGCCGGACTGCGGCCCGAGAAACGGCGTGAGCGCGCTGCCCAGGGCGCCCAGCAGCGGCATGCCGTTGCTGTCCTTGCGGTTGACCATGGAGGACAGCTGCTCGCGCAGGCCCTGCAGCTGGTTGGCGATGGTCTTGCGGTCGTTGGGCGTGAGCGATCCGTTGCCGGCGCTCACGATGAGCTGGCGGGCCTCCTGCACCAGGTCCACGGCTTCGCCCATGGTCGATTCGGCCTGGGCGATGGAATTGCGCTGGTTCTCCAGCGCGCGCTGGTCGGTCTGCACGCGCGACAGCCGGGTCATCGCGCGCTCGGCCTGCGCGGCGGCCACCGGGTCGTCGCTGGCGCGCACCACGCGCTTGCCGGAGGTGAGGTTTTCCTGCAGGTTGGACAGCGCCGTCTGCCGATTGCCCAGATTGCGCAGGGCGTTGTCGTACATGTTGGCGGTGGAGGTGCGATAGAAGTTGGCCATGTCTTTCTCCGGCGCGGTTTATCGGCCCATCGTCTGGATCAGGCTGTCGAAAATGCTCTGGGCGATCTGCAAGACCTTCGCGGAGGCCTGGTAGGCCTGCTGGTATTGGATCAGCTTGGCGGCCTCTTCGTCCAGGTTCACGCCTGAGACGGCCGTGCGGTCTTTTTCCAGGTTGCCCGCGATGGTGGTGGACAGCTGGGCGGAGTTCAGGGCGCTCTGCGTGCGCGTGCCCACCTGCGCCATGAGGCCGGCGTAGCCGTCGCTCATGGTGGACTCGTCGAACATCTTCACGTCGCGCAGCGCGTTCATCGCGCTGGCGTTGCCGGCGTTGCGGGTGTAGGTGTCGCCGTATTGCGGATCGAGCGCATTGCCCACCGTGACGGTGTCGCCGGTGTTGGGCGTGCCCTTGAGCGTCAGTTCCCAGCCGTCGATCTGGATGGGCTGGCCCGGCGTGTAGGCCAGGCCCGAGGTGCCCGAGGGCGGCGTGGTCGAGCCCGTCACCGTGTAGGTGGTGGGCGGGCCGGCCGCGAAGCTCAGGCTCACGCCCGCTGGAATGGGGGGCGCGGTGAAGCCGGTGGAGGTGGCCTGCACGCCGGTGAGCTGCAGCGATCCGCCATTGGTCTTGCCCATGGCGGCGTTGACGGGGCTGGCCACGGCCAGGTCGCGGGGCGACAGCACCTTGGCCTGGATGTTCGCGGCCGTGGTGCTGAAGGGCTTGAACAGCACGCGCTCGCCCGTGCTGCCTGCGGCCGTCATGTTGAAGTTGAGCCCGTCGATCTGCTTGCTTGCCAGGTCGGTCAGGTCGGTGAAGGCGGTGGCCTTGCCGTCGGACATGCGCACCACCTGGCCGGCGGGCGGCGTGGTGAAGCGCACTTCGTAGTCGGACGCGGCGAACTTCGTCGCATCGGTGAACGACACGTTGCCCACCGCCGTGCCCTTGGTGTAGCCGGGCATGCTGGCCGGCACCGAGAACAAATCCTTGCCGGCTTGCCCGTCGAGCGTGAGGCCCAGCTTGTGCTGGGCATTCATCGTCATGCCGATGGACTGCGCCATGCGGCCGAGCAGGTTCACGCCTTCGGCCAGGTCGGTGTTGTTGAAGCGCAGCAGGCCCGAGACCTCGCCGCCGCCGAGCATGTTCTCGTCCAGCTCCACCGGCGTCACGCCGGGGCGGTTGAAGAACAGCTTGGTCTGCCCGCTGCCGGGAAAGGCCGTGGCCTCGCCCACCGACAGCTGCGTGGCGGTGGAGCCCAGCACCAGCGGCTGGCTGCCCGCGACGAACAGGCCCACGGTGCCGTCGTCGGCCTGCACCTGCGTGGTCTGCACGTACTGGTTGAGCTCGCGGATGATCTGGTCGCGCTGGTCCAGCAGGTCGTTGGGCGATTGGCCGTTGCCGGTGGCGCGGGCGATCTGCTCGTTCACGCCTGCCATGCGGCTGGCCAGGCTGTTGATCGCGTTGACGTTGCTGGTGAGCTGCTCGGTGACGGTGTACTGGATCTCCGACAGGCGGTCGGCCGCGGAGCGCATGCGCCCGGCGGTCTCGTCCATGCGCGTGAGCACCACCGTGCGCGCGGTGATGTCGGTCGGTGCGGCCACCACGTCGGACAGCGCGTTCAGCATGTCGGTGATCGATGCGCCCAGGCCGCTGGTGCCGCCGCTGAACACGTCCTGCATCTGCGACAGCCGCTCGCCGCGCGTCTGGTCGGCCGCCTGGGTGGCGCCTGCCGCGGCGGCCTGCCGCGTGAGCAGTTCGTTGTGGTTGCGCAGAATGGTCTGCACGTCCACGCCCTGGCCGATGTAGCCGCCGCCCGTGAACTGGCCCTGCACGGTCTGCAGCGACAGCGTCTGGCGCGAATAGCCGGCGGTGTTGACGTTGGCGATGTTGTGGCCCGCGGTCTGCAGGGCCACCTGGTTGGCCAGCAGGGCGCGGGCGCCGACGTTGAGCAGGCTCATAAGGTGTGTCCTGTCACGCCGCCGTGCGCGAGACGCGCAAGGTGCTGTTGATGGCCCGGCTCAGCTTGTTGGCGTATTCCGGGTCGGTGGCGTAGCCCGCCTTTTGCAGCTCGGTGGCGTAGGCCACGGCGGAATGCGTCTTCTCGCGCGCCTTCTCGTAGCGCGGGTTGTCGTTGATGAGCTTGGCGTAGTCCTTGAAGGAGTCTTCGTAGGAGTCGTAGGCGCGGAACTTCGCCGTCACCTTGCGCGGCACGCCGCCGATGTATTCGGTGGTGGTGATCTCGGCGACCTTGCCCGTCCAGCCCTTGCCGGCCTTGATGCCGAACAGGTTGAAGGAGTTGTCGCCGTCCTTGCTGCGGATCTCGCTCTTGCCCCAGCCGGTCTCGTGGCCGGCCTGGCCCAGCATGAAGCTGGCGGGAATGCCGCTTTCCTGTGCCACGCGTTCGGCCGCGCCGCGGTGGTGCTGCACGAAGCTGTCGCGGCCCTTGGGCGCGGGGGCGGACGGGTCGGCCGCCGCGGCGGCGCTGCGCTGGCTGGCGGCGCCCAGGCTCAAGGTGGAAGGCACGGAAAACGTGGGCTCGGCACCTGCGGCGCCGGCATCGCCGCCCCCCATCTGGCGCGTCAGCTGGCGCTGGATGGCTTCGGACAGCCCGCCCTGGCGGCCCGACATCTGCACCGACAACTGCTGGTCGAGCATGTCGGTGCCCAGGTCGGCTTGGCCGCCTTCCATGAGGCCGGATTTCATCGTGGCCTCGCGCATGCTCTTGATCATCTCGCGCATGAAGAGCGATTCGAACTGCTTGGCGGCTTCCTTTGCGGCCTGCGGGTTGTTCTGCCCGGCCTCGTACTTGAGCGCGTTGAGCGAGCGCGAATCGACGGCCAGCGCATGGTTGGTGCTGGTGGTCGAGGCGGCGGGCAGGGTGAAGGCCATGTGCGTTCTCCCGTCAGGTCGGGCGCCGTCCCGTGGGCGGCAGGGGCGAAAGGAAGGCGGCCATGGTCAGATGACCTCCAGCTCGGCGTTCAGGGCGCCCGCGGCCTTGATGGCCTGCAGGATGGCCAGCAGGTCCTGCGGCGTGGCGCCCAGGGTGTTGAGCGCGCGCACCACATCGGCCAGTTGCGGCGACGGCGGCATCTGGATGATGTTGCCCGGCTCCTGCTTGACGGTGATGTCGCTCTTTTGCGCCACCACGGTCTGCCCTTGCGACAGCGGGTTGGGCTGGCTGATGACGGGCGTGGAGCTGATGGTGATCGACAGGTTGCCGTGCGCGATGGCGCAGGGGCCCAGCGTCACGGCCTGGTTCAGCACGATGGAGCCGGTGCGGGCGTTGATGACGACCTTGGCGGAGGGGACGGAGTCGGCCACCGCCAGCTCTTCCAGGTCGGCGATGAAGTTCACCCGGGCGCCGGGGTCCAGGGGCGCGCGGACCTGCACCGTGCGGCCATCCAGCGCCGTGGCGATGCCGGCGCCGTTGCCCAGCTTGCCGTTGATGGCCTGGGCCACCTTGCGGGCGGTCTGGAAGTCGGAGGCGTTCAGGCCCAGGGTGATCGTGTCGCTGTCGTTCAGCGGGGTGGGCACCGAGCGCTCCACCTGGGCGCCATCGGGAATGCGGCCGGCGCTCAGGTGGTTGATCTGCACCTTGCTGCCGCCGGCAGACGCCCCTGCGCCGCCCACGACCATGTTGCCCTGCGCCATGGCGTAGATCTCGCCGTCGGCGCCGCGCAGCGGAGTGGCGATCAGCGTGCCGCCCTTGAGCGACTTGGCGTTGCCCATGGAGGACACGCTCACGTCGATGGACTGGCCGGGCTGGGCGAAGGCGGGCAACTGGGCGGTGACGATCACCGTCGCCACGTTCTTGAGCTGGGGCGCCGCCGTGCCGGGCGGCAGACTGATGCCCATCTGCTGCAGGTAGTTCGTCATGGCCTGCGTGGTGAAGGGCATCTGCGTGGTCTGGTCGCCCGTGCCGTCCAGTCCCACGACGAGGCCATAGCCCGTCAACTGGTTGCTTCGCACGCCTTGCACGGCCGCCACTTCCTTGATGCGCAGGGCATGGGCGGGCAGCGCGGCGCAGAGGATGGCCAGGGCGGCCAGCAGCCACACGAGCCGCGACGCGCGCGAAATCAGGGGAGAGGGCAGGGCTTTCATGGCCTCGATTGTGAAAGCGGACCGCTTCACGGGATGGGCCAAAAAGATGCCGGATTACCGGTCAATTGGGGCGGCCGGCCCCGGGGAATACAAGAAAAAAACGCCTCCAGTGCAATCAGCACTAGGGCGTTATGCTATAAAAATAATAGCGATCTGCCGCCGGGGCACGGCGGCAGCGGCGGGGGCGGCAGTCAGTCCGTGGCGATCGGCTTCAGAACGGCGTGACCGAATTGAATGCCCGCGACAGCCAGCCCATGGCCTGGGCTTCGCTCTGGGCGCCGCGCCCGCGCGATTGCACCCGGGCGTTGGCCACCAGCGTGGAGCTGATCACGCTGCCCGGCTGCAGCGCGCGCGGGTCCACCGTGCCGGAAAAGCGCAGCACGTCCACGTTGTCGTTCACGCCGATCTGCTTTTCGCCGGCGATCACCAGGTGGCCGTTGGGCAGCACGTCGATCACGGTGGTGGTGATGGTGCCGGTGAAGGTGTTGGTGCTTTCGGTGCCGCCCTTGCCTTCGAAGTTGTTGGTGCTGGTCGCGCCCAGCGAGGCCTTGCCCAGGTTGGCCGAACTGATGAACGGCAGCGCGGTGATGCCCGACGCCGTGCCCGACTTGCGGTCCACGGTGGAGGTCGATTTCTGGCTGGCCGACACCGTCTCGATGATCTGGATGGTGACCACGTCGCCCACCAGGCGCGCGCGGCGGTCCTCGAACACCGGCCGGTAGCTGGCGGCGTGGAACAGGCTGCCCGTCGCCGGGCCCGAGGGGCGCGGCGTGGCGGCCACGGGCGGCGGCGTGGTGGGCAGCAGGTCCACGGGAGGTGGCGGCGACAGCGTGGCGCAGCCGGTGCACAGCAGCACGAGGCCGGTGGCGACGGCCAGGCGCGTGGACGGCGCCGCCAGGGCGGACGAACGGAAGAAGAAAGAGGCGGTACGCATGGCGGAATCCTGCAAGCGGTGGGGGCGTGGGCGTTCTTCGTGGGAACGGTCGGCGTTGCGCTTCAAAGCTGCGCGAGCTTGGCCAGCATCTGGTCCGATGTCTGGATGGCCTTGGAATTCATTTCGTAGGCGCGCTGGGTCTGGATCATGGTCACCAGCTCTTCCACCACGTTCACGTTCGACGTTTCGAGAAAGCCCTGGCGCATGTAGCCCAGGCCGTTGGTGCCCGGCGTGCCCTGCTGGGGCTGGCCGGAGGCGGCGGATTCCTTGTACATGTTCTGCCCGATCGGCTCGAGACCTGCCGGGTTGATGAAGTTGGCCATGGCGATGCTGCCCAGCTGCTGTGGTGCCGTGCTGCCCGGCACCGTGGCCGAGACGACGCCTTCGGTGCTGATGCTGATCGCGGTGGCATTGGCCGGCACGGTGATGCCGTTGGCCACCGGCAGGCCGCTGGAGGTGACCATGCGGCCCTGCGAATCGAGCTGGAACGAGCCGTCGCGGGTGTAGCCGATGGTGCCGTCGGGCTGGGTGATCTCGAAGAAGCCGTTGCCGTTGATCGCCACGTCCAGGTTGTTGTTGGACTGCTGCAGGCTGCCCTGCGTGAAGTTGCGGCTGGTGGCCACCGTGCGCACGCCCAGGCCCAGGTGCAGGCCGGTGGGCAGCTGGTTTTGCTCGGTGGTCTGCGCGCCGACCTGGCGCTGGTTTTGGTAGATCAGGTCTTCGAAGACCGCGTTGTTGCGCTTGTAGCCGTTGGTGGAGACGTTGGCCAGGTTGTGCGAGATGACGTCCAGCTGGGTTTGCTGGGCGGACATGCCGGTCTTGGCGATCCACAGGGAATTGATCATGGCGGTTCCTTCGGGGAGGCGGTTGCGTCGGGTTCGGCGGTCAGCCGTTGATGCTCAGCAGCTGGCTGGCGGACTTGTCGTTGGTCTCGGCCGTCTGGAGCAGGCGCAACTGCGCCTCGAACTGGCGGGAGGCGGCGATCATTCCGACCATGCTCTCCACGGCATTCACGTTGGAGCCTTCCAAGGCGCCCGAGAGCATGCGCGCGTTGGGGTCGCTGGGCAGGGGATCGCCCGAGACGGTGCGGAACAGGGCGTCGTCGCCGCGCTTGAGCGGGTCTTCCAGCGTGGGCGTGGCCAGCTTCAGGCGCCCCACGGCTGCGGGGCGCTGGCTGCCGACCTTGGCGGTGATGGTCCCGTCCGAGCCCAGCGCGATCTCCGCGCCCTGGGGCACGTCGATGGGGCCGCCGCCGTCCGAGAGCACGGTCAGGCCGTTGCTCGTGAGCAACTGGCCCGTGGCCGAGACTTCCAGGCTGCCGTTGCGCGTGTAGGCCTCGGTGCCATCGAGCCCCTGCACCGCGAACCAGGCATTGCCCACCGCCATGGCGTCGAGGTTGCGGCCGGTGCGTTGCACCGGGCCGGACGCCTCGGAGTGGCCCGACGTCGCCTCCAAGGCGAACACGCGCGTCTTGGCGCCATCGCCCTGAATGGGCACGGCGCGGAAGGTGGACATCTCCGCGCGAAAGCCGTTCGTGGAGGCGTTGGCCAGGTTGTTGGACAGCACCGACTGCCGCTGTGCGGCGGCGTTGGCGCCCGTCATCGAGGTGTAGATGAGGTGGTCCATGGTGGGTCTCGCGCAGGCGTCTCAGTCGGTGGGGGCAGGGGGTGTCAGGGCGCGGATCAGCGCAGGTTGACCAGCGTGGACATCACCTGGTCCTGCGTCTTGATGGTCTGCGCGTTGGCCTGGTAGGCCCGCTGCGCCGTCATCATGTTCACCAGCTCGGCCGTCAGATCGACATTGGAGTCTTCCAGTGCGCCGGAGCGCAGCGCGCCGAACTTGCCGTCCGTGGGCGAGCCCATCACGGCCTGGCCGGATTCGAAGGTTTCCGCCCAGTTGTTGTTGCCGATGGAGGCCAGGCCCTGCGTGTTGCGGAAGCTGGCGAGCGCCAGCTGGCCCTCGGCACGCGTCACGCCGTTGGAGTAGCGCGTCATCACCATGCCGTTGTTTTCGATGTTGATGCCCGTCAGTTCGCCGGCGGTGTAGCCGTCTTGCGACAGGTCGGACACGGCGAACTTGGTGCCGAACTGCGTCACATCGTCGAGCTTCACCTCCACGGTGTAATTGGCGAGGTTGTTCGGGTTCGGCGGCGTGGGCGAGATCGTGAGCGGCATCTGAAAGCCCGTGGCGGGCGGCGTCGCTGCCGGCGCGGTGATCTTGCCGTTGTTGTCGAACGTGATCTGGCCCACGGGCGTGGCCGTCACGGGCGGGGTGGCCGTGGGGTCGTCCAGCTGGTCGTACACATCCCAGGTGTTGGCGCCGTTCTTCTGGAAATACAGGCTCACCGGCTTGGCGACGCCCTGGCTGTCGTACACGTTGATCGACGTGCCGTAGGTGGCGCGCGGCGTGGCGGGCACGGGCGGCGTGGCGGTGGAGTCGCCTGCGGCGTCCGGCGCGCGCGCATCGAGGTTGAACGATGCGGTGATCGACGTGGTCTGCTTGGCCGGGATCGGCTGCGACGTGGGGAAGGTGAGCGGTGCGGCGTTGCTCGACGAGCGAAGGCCCGTGGCCGGGTCCACCGCGTAGCCCATCACCTTGGCGCCGCTGTTGGTGATCACGTTGCCCAGGTCGTCGAGCTTGAAGTTGCCCGCACGGGTATAGGCATTGGTGCCATCGGGCTGCTGCAGCTTGAAGAAGCCGTCGCCGTTGATGGCCACGTCCAGGCTGTTGCCGGTGATCGACAGGTTGCCCTGGTTGAACTGCTGCGCCACATCGGCGGTTTCCACGCCGATGCCGGCGTTGGTTCCCCCCGCGGAGCCGATGGCAGAGGCCACCATTTCAGCGAACTCGGCGCGGGAGGCCTTGAAGCCCACCGTGTTGGAGTTGGCGATGTTGTGGCCGATCACGTCCAGGTTCTTGCTGGCGGCGTTGAGGCCGGACAGGCCTTGCTGAAAGCTCATGGTGTTCTCCTGAGAGGAAGAAGGAAAGCGCGTGGAAAAGGAAGGGTGGGCGTGCCGGTCAGAGCACCGCTTTGATCTGGCTGTAGTTGACGGTGCTGCCGGTATCGAGGTCGAGCGTGAGCGCACCGTTGGCAGAGCCGGTGCCCACCACCTTCGCCTGCATGAGCGCCGTGGACTGCACGGTGCCGTCCTTGGTGGAGGCGACCACGCGGAACTGCAGGTCGCTCTTGTTGCCGGCGTATTTGCTGGCATCGAATTCGAAATCGTGGCGACCCTTGTCTTGGGCGCCCATGTCCACCGTGCCGACGACGGCGCCGCCGGGCGTGACGACCTCGACCTTGGTGCTGGTCGATGCGCCGGCCAGCTCGAAATAGCCCTTGCCCGTGCTGTCGGTGAAGGTCATCTTGGAGCCTTCCGCCAGCACCGAGCGGCCGATCATGGCCGTGCCCTGCAGCGTCTGCATCGTGGAGAACTGCTCGGCCATGGTCTGCATGGTGAGGTTCAGCGTCTGGATGCCGGTGACGGTGTTGATCTGCGCCATCTGCGAGGTCATCTGCGCGTTGTCCATCGGATTCATCGGATCCTGGTTGTTCAACTGCGCGACCAGCAGCTTCAGGAAGCGGTCCTGCGCGGCATTGGGGTCGGTGGCCGAATTGGCGCTGGTGCCCGAGTTCACGGTGGCGGTGGAGCCGATGGGATTGAGGATCATGGCGAGGTTCTTCCCGAAAAGTTACTGGCCCATCTGCAGGGTCTTGAGGAGCAGCGACTTGGCCGTGTTCATGACCTCGACGTTGTTCTGGTAGGAGCGGGAGGCGGAGATCATGTTGACCATCTCCTCCACCGCGTTCACGTTGGAATGGGTGACGTAGCCCTCCGCGTCGGCGGACGGGTGGCTCGGGTCGTGCACCCGCTTGCCCGGCGCATTGCTCTCGCTGATGGCGCTCACCCGCACGCCGGCGGAGCTCTCGGCCCCCATGGGTGCGGTCTGGAACACCACCTGGCGCGCCTTGTAGGCCTGGCCGTCCGGGCCGGCCACGGCCTCGACGTTGGCCAGGTTGCTGGCCACTACGTTGAGCCGCTGCGACTGCGCACTGATGGCGCTGCCCGAGACATTGAAGATGGAGAACATGGACATGGCGGTTTCCGCTTTCCGTGGGTCTGGCCGTTACGCTTACTGGCCCTGGATGGCGCTCAGCATCGTCTTGGCGTTGCCGTTGATGAAACGCAGCGTGGCTTCGTAGCGCACGGCGTTGTCCACGAAGGCGGCCCGCTCGCGGTCCAGGTCCACCGTGTTGTTGTCCAGGTTGGGCTGGGTCTGCACCGAATAGCCGAGCGTGCTGCCCGATCCCATGCCCGTCGTGGCGGCCGGCAGCGGGATGTGGCGCGGGTCGGTGGCGCTTTGCTGGCGCTGGCCGGTGGCCAGTGACATGCTGGCGCCCGATCCCGTGCTCAGCGTGGTCGAGCCGCCGCCGGTCGCATCGCGCATCGCGTCGGCGAAATTGAAGTCGCGGGCCACGTAGCCGGGCGTGTCGGCGTTGGCGATGTTGCTGGCGATGGCACGCTGGCGCTCGGCACGCAGCAAAAGCGCGTTACCGTGGAAATCCAGCCTTTCGGTCATCTTGTTGAGCATGTCAGCCTCGCACAGCGGTGGGTCGTGGCCGGAAGGAAAAAGGGTCTTCCGGCGTGGGTTCGATTATGGAAATGGGCCGGTTTTTCTAAAGCGCGAAGAACGCGGCGATTGGCGCGCAGTTCGGTGCTTCGTCCGCGCCGCCGGGCCCTAAAGTGCCAGGGGTCGAATGGCCTTCCCTGGTGGGCGGCGCATTCCCCGCCACAGGAGGCTTGCCATGTCACTTACTACCGCTCCCCGATTTCTTTCTTCCCTGCGACTGGCCCGGATGGCCGCGCTGGCGGCGGCCTTTGCCCTGCCCGCTGCGGCACTGCGGGCCCAGGCCGTGGCCGACCCGTCTGCGGACCTGGGCGGCATCACCCAGCGCTGGCTGGACGATGCCCTGCAGCGCGGCCAGTCGGGCACGGCCAGCATGCCGCTGCGCATGGAAGTGAGCGTGGGCGCGCTGGACCCGCGTTTGCGCCTGGCGCCGTGCGCCCGCGTCGAGCCCTACCTGCCTGCCGGTTCGCGCCTGTGGGGCCGCACCCGCCTGGGGCTGCGCTGCGTGGACGGCGCCACGGCATGGAATGTGTTCCTTCCCGTCACCGTCAAGGCCTACGGCCCGGCCTGGGTGCTCACGGGCAATGTGGCGTCCGGCGCCGTGCTCTCGGCTGCCGACGCGACCGAAGCCGAGGTGGACTGGGCGGCGGAAACCACCGCCATCGTGGCCAACCCGGAAAGCTGGGTTGGCATGGTGGCCTCGCGCCAGCTCATGGCCGGCCAGGCCGTGCGCCAGCACATGGTCAAGGCGCCAACCCTGTTCAAGGCGGGGGCGGCCGTGCGGGTCGTGGCCCAGGGACGGGGTTATTCGGTAACATCCGCCGGCCAGGCGATCACCGCCGGCGCCGTCGGCGAGACTGTGCGCATCCGTATGGAGAATGGCCGTGTCGTCGCCGGTGTTGTGTCCGAAAATGGAACAGTAGAGATCACTTTGTAAGCGATGGGGCGCAAGAAAAGCCTAAAGTCCCTGTCGAAGTGGTCGAAAACATTGCTACTGTGCCCCACATCGAGCGGGGTGGGAGAGAGCGATGAAGATAGGTCAAAACCCCGAAATAGCCAATGCAGTGTCGCAAGCCGCCACTGCCGCCAAGCAGGCCAAGGCCCCTGCGGCTGCCGCCGAAACGGCTGCCAAGAGCGCCGCGCCCGCTGCCGCTGCGGCCGCTGGCGTGCCTGTCACGTTTTCCAGCGCCGCCCGCGGACTCGAAGCCAATGGCCGGGCCAGCACCGATTTCGATGCCAACAAGGTGAAGGCCGTGCGCGCCGCCATCGAAAAGGGCACCTTCACGGTGGACGCCGATGCGATCGCGGACAAGCTGCTGTCCAATGCGCAGGAAATCATCTCCCACAACAGCAACAGCCACTGAACCCCGGGTTTCCTGCAGGGGTTGATCGGCACAGGATCCACCCATGCAACTCGAAACCACGCTGTCTGAAGTCGAATCCCGGTTGAAAGACGTCGGTGCCGCCCTGCTGGAGACCGACGCGCTCGCGGTGGAACGCACCGCTCCCTTGTTGCGCCAGGCAGCCCTCGAACTGTCACAGGCGCTCCAGAAAATCCCCCGTCCCACTGAACTGCCGGCCGACATCCAGCGCCGCATCCAGGCCATCCGCAGCCAGTTGTCCCAGCAGCGCGAGCATTTGGCGCGCCTGTCCGCGCTGACCGAGCGCCAGGTGGCCACCCTGCTGCCTCCCCAGGAGGCATCGACCTACGGAAACGGCGCCCCGGCCCGCTCGGGCGGCGCCGCACGGATCTACCGGTCCCAGGGCTGATCCCGGCCGGCTTCCCTCGATCCCCTGGCAAAAGCCAGGCCCCAAGCAAAAAGGCCGCATCTGCATGCGGCCTTTTTTCGTTGGTTCAGGGCGCCCGGTGGGCGTGCCCTGAACAGCAGGGGCTAATGGCTCCGCATCTTGGCCCGCAGCCGGGCGATGGACTGGCTGTGCAGCTGGCAGATGCGCGATTCGGTCACGCCCAGCACGGCCGCGATCTCCTTCAGGTTCATGTCGTGCTCGTAGTACATGCCCATGATGTGCTGCTCGCGCTCCGGCAGGCCCTTGATGGCGGCCACCAGCGAGGCTTTGAGCCGCTGGTCGCGCAGCATGGCCATCGGGTCTGCTTCGCCATCGGCCACATGCCGGTCGAGGAAGCTGTCGTCGCCGTCGTCGCCGCGGGTCATGTCCTCCAGATAGACCAGCTGCGTGCCGCGCACCTTGCCCAGCAGCGTCTGGTATTCGCCCAGGCTCAGGTCCAGTTCGGCGGCGATTTCGGACTCGAGCGGACTGCGGCCGAGTTTTTGCTCCAGCCGGTGGACGGCATGTTCGATTTCCTTCTGGCTCTTGCGCGAGCTGCGCGACATCCAGTCGCCCTCGCGCAACTCGTCGAGCATGGCGCCGCGGATGCGCTGGGTGGCGAAGGTCTCGAACTGCACGCCCTGCGTTGCTTCATAGCGCGACAGCGCTTCGCTCAAGCCCATCATGCCGACCTGGATCAGGTCGTCCAGCTCCACGTTGGGCGGGAGCTTGGCGATCATGTGGTGCGCAATCCGGCGAACCAGCGGCACGTGCTGGCGGATCAGCGCATCGCGGTCGAGCTGGCCTTTGGCGGTGTACATCGGGTCAATGTCTCCGGGCGAAATGCGCAGCCGTCTCCGTCGTGCCGAAGGGCGGGGTGGGAGGCGGCGTTGTGGCGCCAATGGTGCACGCGTTTTCCAGCAGTTGCAAGGCCAGGCGCTGCACGTCCTGCGCGTGGTTGGCGCGCACCGTGCTGGTGAGGATGTCGCTGCCCAGGTGCCGTTCGGCGCAGCGCTGCAGCGTGTTCAGCGCCGCGTGGGTCGGGTCGGCCTGGGCCGGCCCTCCGGGCGGCAGGATCGACGCGACGGAGCAATGCACGCCGGCGTGCATCGCCATGTGTTTCAGTTGCCGGTAGCTTTGCACCACGCTGTCGGGGCCGCCCTCGGCGATCACCAGGGGAATGGCCGAGGTCGCGCGCACCAGCGGTGCCAGCACTTCGGCGCTGGCATACAGCACGAGCAGCGCATAGGTGCGAAAGAAGGGTTGCAGCGCTTGCATCGCGGCCGGGCCGTCGGCGGTCTGGCGTGCCAGGCGCTGCATGCCGTAGCCGGCCGGAATCACCGCCAGCGACGAGGCCGCGGGGCCGCTTTCGAGCGGGGCGCCGTTTTGCCAGGAGGGTTCTGCCAGCAGGTGGGCCAGGCCCGGCGCGTCGTCGGTCTCCCGCGCGGTGCCGTCCAGCACGGCGACGGGATACCCCAGGCGCTGCAGGCTGGAACACACCTGCCAGAGGGTTTCCAGCCCGTAGGCGGCGTCGGGCTGCGCCACGACGGAGACGATCCGCAGGTCCGACTGCGGCGTGATGCTGTGCAGGCTCGCGGCCTGGTGGAATCCGGTATCAAGCATCGACCAGTCCCCTTTCCGAGGCCAGCTCGGGCGAGTGCGAGAAGAAGAAGTTCAGGTCCGACGCCTTGGGGTCAAAGGCCGACTTGGCTGGCGAGCGCATCGAGGTGCTGATGAGCCGGTGCGCATCGGCGGCCTCCCAGTCCTCGGGCACGCGCTGGCCGTTGGTCACGCCGCGCAGCACCATCTGGTGGCGTATCAGCGCGTCGATCGACGGGCCGAGCTTCACGGCTTCGTCCACCTTCGAGAGGATGGCCTGCTGCGAGCCGGCGGTCTTGAAGGCGCTGAGCACGTCGTCCAGCGTGTCGCCGTGGCAGCCGGCGTTCAGCACCAGCAGGCGGTTGACGTTGGGCAGGTCCAGCACGTCCAGCATGTCGCGCTTGCGCGGATCGCGCGGGGCGACGCCGGTGGTGTCGATGAGCACCATCTTCTTGCCGCCCAGCAGGCCCAGCAGGTCCTGCAGCGCAGCGCGGTCATGGGCCAGGTGGGCCACGACGCCCAGCATGCGGCCATAGGTGCGCAGTTGTTCGTGGGCGCCGACGCGGTACGTGTCCAGGGTGATCAGGCCCACGCTGCCGGGGCCGTGGATGCGGGCGCACATGGCGGCGAGCTTGGCCGTGGTGGTGGTCTTGCCCACGCCGGTGGAGCCCACCATGGCGTAGATGCCGCCTTCTTCATAGAGAGGACGGGCGTGCGCGTCGGTCTTCAGGTTGCGTTCCAGCACTTCCATGAGCCAGCGCACGGCATCGCCCGCGCCCAGTTCTTCCGGCAGGCGCTCCAGCACGGCGCGGGCCAGCGACGGCGAGTAGCCGGCGCGGATGAGCTTGAGCATCAGGTTCGACTGGATCGGGTTCTGCTTGGCCTGGCCGAGCCAGGCCAGGGTGTTGAAGCGGTCTTCGATGAGGTCCTTCATCGACTGCAGCTCGCTCATCAGGTTCTGCTGACCGGCAGCGGGGGCCAGCGAGGGCACCGGCACCTGCACGCGGCGCGGTGCCACGGGCTCGGGGGCGATGTCCATCGGAATGGAGCGCAGCGGGTTGTGGCGCACCACGGGCGCAGCGGCGGGGGCGGGCATGCGTTCGCGCTCGCGGTCCGGGGCGCGTTCGCGGCTGCGTTCGTTGATCGACGGCGCCTCGGCGGTGCCGGTCAGGGCTTCGTGGCGGCGGCGCAGCATGCGCTCGCGCACATAGTCCTGGAACGACAGCGTGCTCATGGCCAGCTGCTCGGTGTCCTGCGCCACGGCGCTGCGCTGGGGCTCGGCCCGGGCCGAGGCGGCCACGGGGCGGGCCAGGGTGCGCGCGGGGCTGGCGGCCATGTCGGAGGCGCGCTCCTGCAGGCGGCTCGTGGGGACCGGCTCAGGGGCGTTTTCCAGGCTGGACAGCGTGTCTTCCGCCGTGGCCATGACTTCCACGCCATTGGCAGTGGGGCGGTTGGACAGGATGAGGGTGCCGTCCCCGAAGGCCATGCGCGCCTTGGCCAGGGCCTCACGCGAGGTGGGGGCGGTGAAGCGTTTGATGTTCATGCGGATGCACCTTTGAGGATCGGGCCAATGCGAATGGTGTGGGTCTCAGGAATTTCGCTGTGGGCGAGCACCTGCAGCCGAGGCGCGACACGGCGCACCAGGCGGGAAATGGCGTTGCGGATGGCGTCCGGGACCAGCAGGCATGCGGGCATGCCCATTTCTTCCTGCTTCATGGCCACTTCGGCCGCCTTCTGCGTGAGGATGTCGGCCACGCCCGGGTCGAGCGAGGGGCCTGCGCTGTTGCTGAGGGCCTGCACCAGCAGGCGCTCCAGGCCGGGCTCGATGGCGATCACGTTCAGCTCGCGCGTCGGGCCGTAGATCTGCTGCACGATGGCGGGCGACAGCGCGATGCGCACGCGGCGGGCCAGCTCCACCGGGTCGGTGGTGGCGCCGGCATGCTCGGCCAGCGTTTCGATGATGGTGCGGATGTCGCGGATGTGCACAGACTCTTCCAGCAGCAGCTGGAGGACTTTCTGGAACGTTGCGATCGACACCATTTTGGGAACCACTTCCTCGATGAGCTTGGGGGCCAGTTTTGCCACGTGTTCCACGAGTTGCTGGGTTTCGGTGCGACTCAGGAGCTTGGCGGCTTGAACTTGCATCAAGTGTGACAAATGAGTGGCCATCACGGTTTCTGAATCAACGACGGTAAAACCCGCCATTTGTGCCGCTTCCTTCTGGTGTTCGTCGATCCAGTGGGCGGGCAGGCCGAATGCGGGGTCGGTCGTGGGCGTGCCGATCAGGGGGGTGGTGATGCCGCCGGGGTTGATTGCCAGGTGCATGCCGGGAAAGGCCTCGCCTTCGCCCACCACCACGCCGCGCAGCGTGATGCGGTAGGCGCTGGGCTTGAGTTCCAGGTTGTCGCGCACGTGCACGGCCGGCGGCAGGAAGCCCACTTCCTGCGCGAACTTGCGGCGAACGCCCTTGATGCGGGTGAGCAGGTCGCCCTGGCGGTTCTTGTCCACCAGGGTGATGAGTCGGTAGCCCAGCTCCAGGCCCAGCAGGTCCACGGGCTGCAGGTCGTCCCAGCTGGCTTCACCGTCGTGCGCGGGCGGGGGCGCTTCCACCACCGGCTGCGGGGCGTTGGCGCGCTTCATCAGCGTCCAGGCAGCGTAGCCCAGGCCCGAGCCCATGATGAGGAACACGGCGTGCGGCATGCCCGGGATCAGGCCCAGCAGGATCAGGATGCCGGCCGTCACGCCCAGCACGCGGGGCGACATGAAGAGCTGTTGCACGATCTGGTGCCCCATGTCCTCTTCCTTGCCCACGCGCGAGATCACCATGGCCGCGGCCACCGAGATCAGCAGGCCCGGAATCTGCGCCACCAGCGCGTCGCCGACGGCCAGCAGGATGTAGCTGTTGGCCGCCTGGCCGGCCGACAGGTCGTGCTGCAGCATGCCGATGGCGAAGCCGCCGACGATGTTGATCAGCAAAATCAGGATGCCGGCGACCGCGTCGCCGCGCACGAACTTGGAGGCACCGTCCATCGAGCCGAAGAAGTTGGCTTCTTCCGCCACTTCCAGGCGCCGGCGCTTGGCTTCCTTCTCATCGATCAGGCCGGCGTTCAGGTCGGCGTCCACCGCCATCTGCTTGCCGGGCATGGCGTCCAGGGTGAAGCGGGCCGACACTTCGGCGATCCGCTCGGCGCCCTTGGTCACCACCACGAAGTTGATCACCACCAGGATGGCGAACACGATCAGGCCGACGGCGAAGTTGCCGCCGATCAGGAAGTGGCCGAAGGCCTCGATCACCGCGCCCGCCGCGCCCGGGCCGGTGTGGCCTTCCAGCAGCACCACGCGGGTGGAGGCCACGTTCAGCGACAGCCGCATCAGCGTGGTCAGCAGCAGCACCGAGGGAAACGCCGCGAAGTCCAGCGGCCGCAGCATGTAGGCCGCCACCATCATCACCATCAGCGCGACGGCGATGTTCAGCGTGAAGAAGGTGTCCAGCAGCCAGGCGGGGATGGGCAGCACCATCAGCGCCAGGATGGCCACCACCAGCAGCGGGGCCGACATGCCCTGCACGGCCGAGGCGTTGGTGCCGGCCCATTGCCGGACGGATTTCATGGAGGGCGTCATGGGGCGGTCCCTGCGTCGGTGGTGCGGTTCAGCGGATCAAGCTCGGGCGGCACGAACGGGTCGGGCTGCGCATCGGGCATGCGGCCTTCGCCGCGCATCGCGGCCTTGAGGCGGTAAACGTAGGCCAGCACCTGCGCCACGGCGGCGTACAGCGTGGCGGGAATGGCCTGGTCCAGTTCGGCGTGCGCGTAGAGCGCCCGGGCCAGCATCGGCGACTGCAGCACCGGCACCGAATGCTGCGTGGCCATTTCGCGGATCTTGAAGGCCAGCAGGTCGGTGCCCTTGGAGATGACCTGCGGGGCGCTCATCGTGCCTTCTTCGTACTTGAGCGCCACGGCATAGTGGGTCGGGTTCATCACCACGAAGTCGGCCTTGGGCACGGAGGCGATGCTGGCGCGGTCGGCGATCTCGCGGGCGCGCTGGCGCTGGCGGCTCTTCGTCTCGGGGCTGCCTTCGGATTCCTTGTGCTCCTGCTTGATTTCCTCGTGCGACATCTTCTGGCGCGACTTGAAAAAGAAGGCTTGCAGCGGCACATCGACGACCGCCGCGAGGAACACGACCAGCAGCATCAGGCTCACGCCGGACGTCATCCATTCGCCTACCCAGCGCAGCGACACCGGCGAAGGCTGGAGCACCAGCATGGACAGCTTGTCGATGCTGTTGCCCAGGAAATTCCAGGCCACGGCCGTGATGATGCCGGTCATGAGCACCATCTTGCCCACGTTGACCAGCTGCTGTTTGGACATCAGGTTGGTGAACCCGGAGATCGGATTCAGCCGGTTGAACTGGGGCGTGATGGGCTGCAGGCTGAACACCCAGCCGCCGGCGCCGATGGCGCTGGCCACGGCTGCGGCGCTGGTGAGAACGGCGAAGACCAGACTGGCGACCACCCCGATCAGCGCCATCTGGTGCAGCCGGGTGACCATGCTGCCCGTGGCCTGCACGGTGGCGGCGTTGAACACCAGTTGCTCGCGCACGGCCAGCTGCATGTGTTCGGTCAGCATGGGTGCCAGCACGAGGACGCTGCAGGCGCCCATGCCGAGCACGGCGATGTGGGACAGGTCCCGCGAGCGCGCAGCCTGGCCGTCCTTGCGCGCCTTCTGGAGCTTGTGCTCTGTCGCGGGGAGGTCTTTGTCTTGGCTGGAGTCCATGGTGGCATGACGGCTGGTGGTCATGCCATTGTCGTGAGCGCCCCGGAAACCTAAAGCGCGAATAGACGGCTTGTCGGGCGGCTATTCAAGGTGGCGGCCGGGGGCGGGGCCGGCAGGGGGGCGGATTCATGGGCACCGAGGAGAATCAAAAATCATAGCACTACGCCCTAGTACTCATTGCCTTTCAGGTTCAAAAGGCATTCAAATGCTACGCAGGTGTGCGGTGAGTGCTCCTGTTTCAGGAGCAAACGCCAAAATCCATACGGATCAGAAGCCCAGGCTGGCCAGCAGATCGTCCACTTGCGACTGGTCGGTGACCACATCGGGCGTGCCGTCAGGGTCCACCACCGGGCCTGCCAGGTGCTCGCGGCGCGCTTCCACCACGGGCGCAACCTGCGCCTGCGCGGCGGGCGGGGCGGTCTGGATGAGCAACTGCACCAGTTGCTCCTCGATCGTGGCCGCCAGGTTGACCACGCGGGCGATCACCTGGCCGGTGAGGTCGTGGAAGTCCTGCGCCATCATGATTTCGGTCAGGTGGCCATCGGCTTCCTTGGTGACGCGTTCCACGTCGTGCAGGAAATTCATGATCTCGCCCTTGGCGACGGCGGCCACCGGGTCCTTGACCAGCGAGGAGACGACGCGGCGGGTTTCCTCGGCGATGAAGTCGTGCTGGGCCTTGGCCAGCTCGACCCGGCTCAACACCTTCTCTGCCGCCTCGCCGGTCAGGCGCGCGATGTAGGAAAGTCGGCTCTGGGCATCGGGCAACTCGCCCATCGTGCCGCGCAGCTTGTCGGCATAGCCGAGTTCGTTCAGCGAGTCGTGCAGCTGGCGGGTCAGCTGGCCGATCTTGTTGTGAACGGCGCCGGTTTCCGGAAGGGTGTTGTCCGATGTGTCCATGATCACAGGCCCATTTTCTTGAGGATCAGGGTGACTTTCTCTTCCAGCGTGGCCTTGGTGAACGGCTTGACGATGTAGCCGGCAGCGCCGTTCTGGGCTGCGGCCACGATGTCTTCCTTGCGGGCTTCCGCAGTCACCATCAGCACAGGCAGGTGCTTGAGCTTGTCGTCCTTCTTGATTTCAGCCAGCAGTTGAAACCCGTTCATGTTGGGCATGTTGATGTCGGTGACGACGAAGTCGAACTTGCTGTTGCGCAGTTTGTTCAGCGCCACCACGCCGTCTTCGGCCTCGTCGGCGTCCGCGAAACCGCTTTCCTTGAGCAGGTTGCGCACGATGCGTCGCATGGTGGAGAAGTCGTCAACGATCAAAAAGCGGAGTGCAGTGGTCACGTGGGACCCTTTCGGTCGGAAATTGCAGTGTGTATTGTCATGGGCCGCAGGTTTGGTGACAAGACGTTACGGCCGAGGGGCGGATGCCGGATTCTCCCGCTTTTCGGCGGCGAACTCCGTGGAAGTGATGGTGGCAGATTTCTTTCCGAGTAGCCGTTCCTCGGCTTCCTGGGTCAAAACCGTGATCGTGATGCGCCGATTGGCCGGTGCGCGGGGCTCCTTGGGCTCCAGCAAATCGCTCGCCGCCAGCCCGACAACGCGGCCCAGCTTGGCGTCCGGCATGCCTGCGGCCACGAGTTCGCGGCGCGAGGCGTTGGCGCGGTCTGCCGACAATTCCCAGTTGCTGTAGCCACGATCGCCATTGCCGTAGGGCGTCGCGTCGGTGTGGCCGGACAGGCTGATGCGGTTTTGCACCCCGCCGAGCGCCGTTCCGATTTCTCGAAGAATGTCGCGCATGTAGGGTTTTACCAACGCACTGCCGCTGTCGAACATGGGCCGGTTCTGGTCGTCCACGATCTGGATCTGCAGGCCGTCGGGCGTCACGTCCATGCGGATTTGCGAGCGATATTCATTCAGCTTGGGCGTTTCGGTGATCAGCGCATCGATTTTGGCCTGCAGGGCCTTGATGCGCATTTCGTCCTGGCGGGCGCGCTCGGCGCGTGCGGCTTCGAGGTTGGCGCGGCGGTTCGTCGATGTCTCGGAGTCGGAGCGCCGCACCTGTCCGTGTACCTTGGACAGGTCGTTGCCGCCGCCGGGGATCACGCTCGAACTGTTGCCCGCGCCATCGCCGCCCTGCATGGACACCTTCAGCGGCGAATTGAAGTAGGCAGCGATGCCCTGCAGTTCGCCCTTGGCGGTGGAGCCCAGCAGCCACATCAGCAGGAAGAACGCCATCATGGCCGTCACGAAGTCGGCATAGGCGATCTTCCAGGCGCCGCCATGCACAGCGTGGCCGCCCTTCTTGACGCGCTTGATGATGATCGGCTGGAGTTTCTTATCGGCCATGGCGGCAGCAGCCTACTTCTTGCCCTTCACGTGGCTTTCCAGCTCGGAAAAGCTCGGGCGGTCGGTGGAGAAAAGGACCTTGCGGCCGAATTCGATGGCCGTGGCCGGGTTGTAGCCCTGCATGCTGGCCAGCAGCGTGGTCTTGATGCACTGCAATTCCTTGGCCGCATCTTCCAGCTTCTGCTCCACCAGGCCCCCGAGCGGCTCCACCACGCCATAGGCCAGCAAAATCCCGAGGAAGGTGCCGACGAGCGCCGAGCCGATCATGCCGCCCAGCACGGAGGGCGGCTGGCCCACCGAGCCCATGGTGTTCACCACGCCCAGCACGGCGGCGATGATGCCGAAGGCCGGCAGGGCGCCGGCCAGGCGGGCCAGCGCCGCCACGGGGGCATGCGCTTCCTGGTGGTGGGTCTCGATCTCGCTGTCCATCAGCGCCTCGATCTCGTGGGCGTTCAGGTTGCCGGAGACCATCATGCGCAGGTAATCGGTCATGAACTCGATCACATGGTGGTCGCTGCCGACCGTGGGGTATTTCTTGAAGATTTCGGACTCGTGGGGGGTCTCGACATCCTTTTCGATGGCCATCAGCCCTTCTTTGCGGGCTTTCTGCAGGATGTCGTAGAGCATGGCCATCAGTTCCATGTAGCGCGCCTTGGTGTACTTGGACCCCTTGAGCGCCATGGGCAGCGCCTTCAAAGTGGCCTTGAGCACCTTCGGCTGGTTGTTCACCACGAACGCGCCCAGCGCGCCGCCGAAGATCGTGATCATCTCGAAGGGGAGCGCTTTGACGATCACGCTCACGTTCCCGCCGTGCACCACGTACACGCCGAAAATGCACCCGAGGCAGACCAGGTAACCGATGATTACAAACATGGGGCCATTCTGGCAGAGTCTTTTTGAAGCGCAAAAACGGAAATGCGGGCGGGATACACCCCAATTCGTTCCCCTTGACAAGTTTCATTGCCCTGTTGGTGAAACCGGTTGTCCACAGTCAAAACAGACGGGCAAACCATGGTTTATTGGGGCCACCGCGGGGCCTGCGAGCCCCTAAGATGGACCCCAGCCGTTTCGATCCACTGCCCCTGATCCATCCCTTCCCCATTGCCTGCCGCCGATGTGCTCCATGCCCACTTCCACCGACGACGCTGATGTGCAAGAGCATGCCGAACTGCTGATCGCGCTCTTCCAGGCCGAGCAGTGCCTGGCGCAGCAGGATTGGGTAGGGGCTTTGACGAAATTCACTGCTGCCCTGGCGTTCGACCCTCGGCGTGCGGATGTGTGGATGCATGTCGGGCGCACCTACCTCAAGATGGAGAACTGGGCGCAGGCCATCCCGGCGCTGGAGACCGCCCTGGCCCTGCAGCCCGGCATGCCGGATGCGCAGCATGGCCTGTCGTTCGCGCTGTTCAACCTGGGCCGCCACGCCGAAGCGTTGGAAATGATCGACGATGTGTGTCGCCGCGGCAACAACCCTTCCATGTGGGTCATGCGCGCCTTCCTGCACGGCCAGATCGACCGCGATCCCGTCAAGACGCTGGAGGTGTACCGTGACTGGGGCCGGCGCTACGCCGATCCGCTGACACGCAAGGCCGCACCGCTCGCCGTGGCCGACCGCCGGCCGAAAAAGCGCCTCAAGGTCGGCTATGTCACCGCCGATTTCCGCGAGCATTCGGTCGCGTTCTTCATGTTGCCCGTGCTGCGCCACCACGACCCGCAGGAGGTCGAGGTGCACGTGTACTCGGGCGGGCGGCGCGATGGCATCACCGACGCCCTGCAGCAATGCGTGCCCCATTGGCACGAGATGATCCACCTGTCTGATGACGACCTGTACACGCTCATCCGCTCGCATGGCATTGACGTGCTGGTGGACCTGTCGGGCCACACCGCTGGCAACCGCCTGCTGGTGTTCGCGCGCCGCGCTGCGCCTGTGCAAGTGACATGGCTCGGGTTCATGAGCCCGCTGGGCATGAAAGCCATGGACTACCGCCTGACCGATGCCGGCATCACTCCGCCGGGCCATGAAGTCTTCTACAGCGAGCGGCTCTTTCGCCTGGCCTGCATGGCCAGCTACGCGCCGCCCACGTACGCGCCGCTGTGCGAAGAGCCGCCGCTGCTGCGCAACGGCTACCCGACGCTCATCTCCCTGAACAATTCCGCCAAGGTCACGGACCGCATGCTGGGTGTCTGGGCGCGCATATTGCAGGCACGCACCGATGCACGCCTCGTCATCATGGTGAAAGAGCGGTCTGCCGAGGCCGCGCAGGCCAACATGCAGATGCGGGTCGAGGCGGCGGGGATGCCGATCGACCGCGTCTTCGTGCTGCACCAGCAACCCTTGGGCCAGTTCATGGAGCTGGGCCACATTGCCGACGTGGCGCTGGACACAACGCCGATCTCTGGCGGAACGACCACGCTGCACGCGCTCTGGATGGGCTTGCCCGTCGTGGCGATGGACGCTGAGCGCGGCATCGACGCTTCGTCTGCCCGCACTCTGCAGGGGCTGGGCTTCGGCGGTGAAGTGGCGCAGGACGAGGTGGCATACGTGGCTGCGGCCTTGCGGCTGATGGACGATCCTGAAGGCCTGCTCCAACTGCGGCGCAATGGCCGCGAATGGATGGGTAAAAGCGTGCTGATGGACTACGCCGCGCGCACCGCCGAGCTGGAAAAGGCCTATCGCCTGATGTGGCTGAACTACCTGAACCGGGATGCCCGCTGGCTGGATGTAGAGGTCGATCTGGGCGCCGCCTTGGCCCAGGCCGAACGCGCGCAGCCCCAACCGCAACGCTTGGCAGGCAACGGATGACGCCCATGACCGAGTCGCATCTGACGCCCATCCCCTTGCTGGTGCCGGATCTGCCCGCGCCCGAGGCGCTGATGCCTTTCCTGCAGCGCATGCATGCGGCGCGGCAGTATTCCAACTTCGGCCCCTTGACCTGTGAATTCGAGACTGTTTTGCGGGCCCTTTTTGCAGCCCGCTCTCCCGCTCCATTGGGTTTGACGACCGTGGCCAACGCCACGCTGGGCCTGGAGCTGGCATTGACCGCGCTCGACCTTCCGCCCCGCAGCCGGGTACTTTTGCCGGCGCTGACCTTCGTGGCCACCGCCACGGCCGTGCTGCGCGCCGGACACCTGCCAGTGTTGGCCGACGTGGACGCGCAAAGCTGGCTGCTAACCCCTGAAATCGCCCTGCGTGCGGCAGCCGATGGAAAGGTGGACGCTGTGCTGCCGGTCGCTACCTTCGGTGCGCCCCATGCGATGGCGGGCTGGCACGACTTCGAGCGCGATACCGGCATTCCCGTGGTGATCGATGCCGCAGCCGCCTTTGGTAGCCAATGGCTGGATGCGCCCACGGGAACCGCCGTGTTCAGTCTGCATGCCACCAAGTGCCTGCCTGCCGGGGAGGGGGGCTTCGTGGTGTCGAACAAGCCGGAGCTGATCGCCAAGGTGCGGCAGTTGACCAACTTCGGTATCAATTTGAACCCTGCCGCCGGCGTGCCCGTGGGCATGCTGGCCCGCATCGGCACGAACGCGAAGATGAGCGAATACCACGCAGCGGTAGGCCTGGCATCGCTGGCCACCTGGGACACCCGCGCTGCGCTGCGCAGGGCGTTGCACGCGGATCTGCGCGCACGGCTCGACGCGGCCGCCGGCATGGGAGTGCTGCGGTGGCAGGACATGGCCGAGCCGATCGCTGCGCCCACCCTGCTGTGCGTGCGGCTACCGGATGCGGGGGGCCGCGATCGCCTCGATCGCCTGTGCGCTGAGCGCCGCATCATGGTGCGGCGGTGGTACCAGCCGTTGCTCAATGCCATGCCGGCGCTGGCGGCGCACAGCGTCTGCCTGCCGGCGCCCGCTGCGGCAGGCATTGCCATGGATCTGTGTGGGTTGCCGTTCTATCTGGGCATGGCAGACGCCGACGAGGCCCGGCTGGTGGATGCGTTGAGTGCCGCGCTGGACGAAGGTCAGAGCGCATGCCAAAGCGCTGGCTCGCCCGAAGCACGGCGCAGCGCATGAAGGCGATCATCCTGGCGGGCGGGCTCGGTTCACGGCTCAGCGAAGAAACCCTGCAAAAACCCAAGCCCATGGTGGAGATCGGCGGCAAGCCGATCCTCTGGCACATCATGAAGATGTACTCGCACCACGGCATCAACGACTTCGTGATCTGCTGCGGCTACAAGGGCTACATGATCAAGGAATACTTCGCCAACTATTTCCTGCACATGTCGGACGTGACCTTCGATCTGGCCAACAACCGCATGGAAGTGCATGGGCGCTATGCCGAGCCCTGGCGGGTCACGCTGGTGGACACGGGCGAGGCGACGATGACCGGAGGGCGGCTCAAGCGCGTGGGCGAATACGTGCGCGGCGAAGAGGCCTTCTGCTTCACCTATGGTGACGGCGTGAGCGACATCGACATCGGCGCGCTCATCGCGTTCCACCGCAATGCAGGCGTGCTCGCCACGCTGATGGCCACACCGCCACCCGGTCGGTTCGGTGCGCTGGATTTGGACGAGCAGCAATACGTCACGCTGTTCAAGGAAAAGCCGGAGGGCGATGGCGGCCTGATCAACGGCGGGTTCTTCGTGCTGTCGCCCCGGGTGCTGGACCTGATCGCTGACGACAGCACCGTGTGGGAGCGCGAGCCGCTGGAGGTCTTGTCGCAGCGCAAACAGCTTGCCGCCTATCGCCATCCCGGCTTTTGGCAACCCATGGACACCCTGCGCGACAAAATGCTGCTGGAAACATTGTGGACACAGGAAAAGGCGCCATGGAAAACCTGGTGAATTTCGCTGTGGATGCGGCGTTTTGGCGGGGGCGGCGCGTCTTCTTGACGGGTCACACCGGCTTCAAGGGAGGCTGGCTCAGCCTGTGGCTGCAGACTTTGGGAGCGCAAGTGACCGGGTTCGCCTTGGCGCCGCAGGCGCTGTCGCTGTTTCGTCTGGGCCGGGTGGAGCGAGGGATGCAATCCATCATTGCCAACGTACAGGACGGGGTAGCGCTGCAGGACGCTTTGAGTTCCAGTGGCGCGGAGGTCGTCATTCACATGGCGGCTCAGCCGCTGGTGCGTCAAGGGTACGCGGAGCCTGTGGAAACTTACGCTACGAACGTCATGGGGACGGTGCACCTGCTGCAAGCGGTGCGTGCCACGGCCAGCGTACGGGCGGTCGTCGTGGTGACGACAGACAAATGTTATGAAAACCGGGAGTGGGCCTGGGGATACCGTGAAAACGACGCGTTGGGTGGGCGTGATCCCTACAGCAACAGCAAGGCTTGCGCCGAGTTGGTCGCGCAGAGTTTTCGGGACTCCTTTTTTCCGGTGGAGCGTTTTGCGGACCATCGGGTGGCCATCGCCACGGCCCGCGCGGGCAACGTGATCGGCGGCGGCGACTGGGCGGCGAACCGGCTGGTGCCGGATTTTCTGCGGGCCGCGGAAGGGGGTGACGTGCTGGAGTTGCGCTATCCCCACGCGGTCCGCCCCTGGCAGCATGTTTTGGAGCCGCTGGCCGGCTACCTCCGGCTGTTGCAGCGGCTGGTGGAACTGGGGCCGGAGGTTTCGGGGGCGTGGAACTTCGGCCCAACGGACGACGGCCTGCAGACCGTGGGCGAAGTCGTGCGTCAACTGGCTTCCTGCTGGCCTGAGTCCGTGAACGTGCGCTACGGCGATGGGCAACCGTCTGCGCACGAAACCAGCGTGCTTCGGTTGGACAGCAGCAAGGCGCGCGCAAACCTGGGATGGCTGCCGCGCTGGACCTTGGAGCGCGCTTTGCGCAATACGGCGGACTGGCACCTTGCACACCGTAGGGGAAACTGCATGGACGCCGTAACCCGCCAACAAATCGCTCAATACACCACCGCCCCGGTCACCGAGCTTTCGGCGGCGCGGACCCTTCACGCAACCTCTCTCACCTGATGGACCGACTGAGCCAGATTCGCGAACAGATCGCCACCCTTGTCCAGGAATACGCCGCGCGCGCCTACCGGCCTCAGCCCTTTCTGCCTGGCGCCTCCAACGTGGCGGTGTCAGGCAAGGTCATTGGAGAGGGGGAGTTGCAGAACATGGTATCTGCTGCGTTGGACGGGTGGCTGACCACGGGACGATTCAACGAGGCGTTCGAAGCGCGCATGCGGGCCTTTCTGGGCGTAGAGCACGTGATGACTACCAACAGTGGCTCATCTGCCAACCTGCTGGCCTTTTCTGCTTTGACTTCCCCCATGCTGGGCGACCGCAGGGTGCGCCCTGGCGACGAGGTGATCGGTGTGGCGGCGGGTTTTCCGACGACCGTCAACCCCATCCTGCAGGCGGGGGCCGTGCCCGTGTTCGTCGATGTGGAACTGGGCACCTATAACGTGGATGTCCAGCAATTGGACGCAGCGATCTCCCCAAAAACCAAAGCCATCATGCTGGCGCATACGCTGGGCAATCCGTTCAATCTGCGCGCCGTGCAGGCCTTGTGCCGCAAGCATGGGTTGTGGCTCATCGAGGACTGCTGCGATGCCCTGGGCTCCACTTATGACGGCCGTCTGGTGGGTACCTTTGGCGACATCGGGACGCTCAGCTTCTATCCCGCGCACCACATCACGATGGGCGAAGGCGGTGCGGTGTTCACCAACGACGACACACTGGCCCGTATCGTCACTTCTTTCAGGGACTGGGGACGCGATTGCTACTGCGAACCTGGTAAGGACAACACCTGCGGCCGGCGATATGAATGGCAACTGGGCGACCTGCCCGCAGGATACGACCACAAGTACACCTACTCCCACATAGGCTACAACCTGAAGATCACCGATATGCAGGCCGCATGCGCCCTGGCGCAGATGGACCGCCTGCCCGGTTTCATCGCCGCGCGGCAGACCAATTTCCACCACCTGTACGAGCGGCTCGAAAGCTGCGAAGAATTCATGATCTTGCCCCGGCCGACCGAAGGGTCCGTTCCGTCTTGGTTCGGCTTTCCCCTGACATTGCGTGAAGCTGCGGGAAGCCGGCGCGTCGATTTGCTGCAGTATCTGGAGCAAAGCCGTATCGGCACCCGACTGCTCTTCGCTGGAAATCTGACGCGTCAACCCTGCATGCAAGGGCAGCACTATCGTGTGGCCGGCCCGCTGACCCAGAGCGACGCCATCATGAATGACACTTTCTGGATCGGCTTGCACCCGGGATTGAGCATGGACATGCTGGACTTCATGGCTGACCGGATCGAATCGTATTTCGGTCTGCACTTTCAATGAGCAAGTACTCCGTACCCGCCTTGATGCGACGCTTTGGCCCATGAGAATCGAACCCATGCCGCTGCCGGGCTGCTACCAGATCCATCCCCACGTGCTGGCCGATCCACGGGGCCATTTCGTCAAGACCTTTCAGTCGTCCGCCTTCCGTGCCCACGGATTGGCAGACAATTTCGCCGAAACCTTCTACAGCGTATCGCGTAAGGGGGTGCTGCGTGGCTTTCACTTCCAAGTGCCTCCGCATGAGCATGCGAAGCTCGTTTATTGCACGGCGGGGGCTGTACTCGATGCGGTGGTGGACATCCGCCGCGGCTCTCCCACAGAAGCGCAATTCACGACCTTCGAACTGATCGCCGAACATGCCGCCATGGTTTACATTCCGGCCGGGTTCGCCCATGCCTTCTATGCCTTGACGGACAGCGCTACCGTGGCTTACCAAGTGACCACCGAATTTGCGCCCGAACATGATGCCGGGGTACGCTGGGATTCCTTTGGCGTACCTTGGCCCGACCCCAATCCCATCCTGTCTGCCAAGGATATGGCGCTACCGCTCTGGCAGGACTTCGACACTCCCTTTACTCTGGCAAGCGCCCCCAAAGACTGACGATGCATCTTTTCATCACGGGCGGAACCGGCTTTATCGGTGGCCACCTGCTCGACGCATTGGGGAAGACGGCGCACCGCACGACGGCGCTGTGCAGAAGGCCGGAGCAAGCTGCCCAACGGCCGGCCGAGAGGCGCACTTGGATATGCAAACCGATGGATGCTCTGGAGGCGGCCGATCTGCGCGGCGTCGATGTGCTGGTGCATCTTGCGTCCACTGATGTTCCCCCCCGCCCTTCGGAATGGCAGCGGCTTTTTTATTGGAATGTCGATGTGCTCGTGCGGGTGCTTTTGGCCGCGCAGTCGGGCGGGGTGCGCCGGGTAGTCGTCGCGGGCACTTTCGCGGAGTACGGTCGCTCGTTCGAGAAGTACGATGCCATGCCCTGCGATGCGCCGTTGCTGCCTACTTATGGATATGCTGCGTCCAAGGCCGCGGCGTTCCAGGTGGCCAGTGCCTTTGCCATCGAACGCGGAATCGAAATGTGCTACCTGCGTATTTTCTCGGCCTTCGGCGAGGGGCAATATGCGCAGAACTTTTGGCCTGCTTTAAAGAAGGCGGCCTTGGAGGGCGAGGACTTTCCCATGACCCCTGGTGAGCAGGTGCGGGACTACGTCGATGTAGAGCAGGTCGCGAGGGCTTTTTTATGCGCTGCCGAATCTGGCGGTGTGCAGGCAGGCGTGCCCTGGGTGCGCAATGTGGGCTCGGGCGTTCCGGTGTCCATGAAAGCGTTCGCCGAGCATTGGTGGTCGGTCTGGAATGCGCCGGGCCGGCTGCTGGTGGGGGCCTTGCCATACCGGCCCAACGAACTCATGCGCTGCGTTCCGCGCCCCGGTGTCGATTTGCTGGTGGGTTGAAGCCAGCCTGTGCTGCGCGGCGGCGATCAGGTGGCCGATGCGAGCACCCGGCGTGCGGTGTCTGCGCCACTCTGGAACGCCTGGTGGCTCCACAGATAGTCCCACTCGCCGAAACGGCCAGCGCAAGCGATGCCCATGCTGCCTAGCCAAGTGCGCACGCGGTCGCGGCGTTGTTCCATGCCTTGCTCGAACAGCACGTTGGCATAGGGCACATGGTGGTGGTGGGACACGGCGATATCGGCGTTGGTCGCGAAACCCCATTTCTCCAGGGCTTGAGCGCAGTCGCGCTGCAGTGCCTCTGCGCTTTGCATCATCGGTCGGCGGCTCGAGCCGTAGATTTCGAACTGGATGGAGGAGCATCCTGGCGGACAGTTGTCGGCCGACTGCATTCCCGGGCAACTGGCACGGGCTGCCATCACGTCATCGTCGTAAATGTAGAACCACAAGTCCTTGAACACATTCGGCCGTGCGACGCCAATGCAAATCAGGTCCACCGTGGTCGCCACGAGGCTCTGGGCATCTGCTTGAATCGCGTCCGGTATGCCATCCACCATACCGGCTAGCACGGGCAAGGGCAGGGTGGAAATCAAGTGGTTGTAGCGTGTGACATGACCGTTGGTGAAATGCAAGTGTCTGCTCTGTGCATCGATGCGGCAGAGGCTATGGTCCAGCCGGATATCGGCCTTTGTAATCAGGGGCTCGATGAAGGCGCGGTAGCCACCACGTTCGGGGTATCGCATTTGCGGTGCGTAATACACGCTGGGCGTGTCGTCCGTCATTGCTCCGCGTAGCACCTCGTCCAGCGCCGGGCGGTGAATGCGGGGGCCGATCCAGTCAATGCCCATGACCTCTGCAGGTACCGTCCAGTATTTTTCGGTGTAGCGCTCGGCATAGCGTGCCGAAAGCGCCCTGCCGTACTGGCTCACCAGCCAGTCCTTGTAGTGGCCCGGCCTGGTGTCAGGCCGCTCTACGAAACCGCGCACGAGTTCCACGCGTTGGTCCACCGGCAAGGGGTGCAGGTTGTTCTGCACCGGATGCTTGAGCCAGTAAGGGTGCTCCACGCAGCGCGGGCTGGGCGTGAATGCCGCGTGCGCTGTCTGGTCGAAGAATGCCCGCGCCTCTGGCTGGTCGGCGAATGACAGGTGCACTGCGCGGTCGAAGCGATACCCCTGAACCTCAATCGAATCGAGCAGCCCCCCTGCGCGAGGCGCTGCTTCATACATCACGCAGTCGTGACCGAGCGCTGCGGCTGCGTGATTGGCGGCCAGGCCCGCTATTCCTGCGCCCAGCACGGTCAGTGACGCGGTCATCGCCGACCTTGATGGCTGTACGGCAGGTAAAAGCAGGGAGCGAAAGTCATCCGACCCGGCGGGCAAAAAAATCCCCCATCGCCATGCCGGAGGCGGACACGTTGCGCAACTGCTCCAGCGTGCCCTCGAAATCGCCCTGCATTTCCCGCCACCAGCCCAGCGAGGGCTCCAGCATGGGGCGCAGCTTCAGGTTGAAAAGCGGCACGTGCTTGATCGAGAACATGTGGGTGTCGGAATCGATCTCCATCAGCCGGTCACGGGCGAAGCGATAGGCGTCCTCCAATGTGTCCGCTGGATATCCTAGCGTCTGCGCGTAGTGCATCCACAAAGAAGACTCATAGGACAGGTGCCGGAAATCCAGAAACGGCATGTTCAGGAAGGCCGGATCGGCCAGCGAGGCTGGGAAACTTTCCGCGCCGCGGAGGTCTTCGGGCATGGACCAAAGTTGCGCCATGTCCTCGGCACGCGCGATCATCAGTTTGTCAGAGAAATGGAACGGCATGTAGGCCCATGAAGCCTGCAGCAGAACGCCCATCTTTCCCGGGTTTTTGTCACCATTGCCGAACAGCCGCTCCAATGTGCGATAGACCGATCCGACCAGGACGGCATCGGTGCGCAGCCGCACGACATAGCGCACTCCGGCCTTCAGCATCAGTTGGCTGCCAGCCTTGCACGATCGGGTGACGTAATTGCGGGTGTCGTAGCCGTTGGGAGGTGGGGGCTCGATTTGCACAAGTTCATCCACCCAGGGGCGGCAGGCTTTCACCAGTTCCGGGTCTTCCGTTGTCCATGTGACCAGCGCAAGGTGCGATGCGGGGTAGCGCATGCGATGGTAGGCCAGCGCGAGCAACGTGAACTCAGTGATCGGCCCCTGCATGAACAGGCCCAGTTCCGCCGATCGTATGGCTGGCGCCTTTTCGAGTCGCATACCACCTCGGACAGCGCCCTGGAATGCCTGCAATTCCTCAATTACACCTGCGTCGTCGCCAAAATCCACCGCGCGCACTGTGCGGTAGTTGCCATAGGTGTTGCGGATGGCGTTCATGATTTCCGGTGCATAGGCAGAGAAAACCACGACCAACACATCGTCGTGTTTTTCCTGCAGCAAGGCTTCGGGCGGGCGGACCGGGACGCCGTGGAGCGTCGTTCCCTGGTTCTCCTGCCGAGGGCAGATCGTGTATTCCAGCGACAGACCGGTATGTGGAAAGTAGTCGCGAAAAGCCTGCCCAGCGCCCCAGCCGATCAAGCGGATCTTGGTCAGGTCGATGTCGGCGTATTTCATGAGGACGCGGGAGAGTCCTCCTCGGACGATGGCCATGGTGACTCCAGAGAATGATGGCGGTGCGCAAGAATCCGTTAGCTGAGATCAGTAGAAATAAAGGCAACTATCCCATCGGTCCTCTGTGTGGTGCCGTAAGCCCAGTTGGTAGCCAGGGGCAATGCCATCGATGTAGGCAGGAAGATCCAGCAGGTCTGTCGCCCTGTGATAAGCCGAGACTGCCAACTTGGGTTTCCCTGTTTGAATCGCCTTGATGCCGCCCTTTAACGCTGGCAGCTCGAACCCTTCGATGTCCATTTTGATGAAGGTGGGTATGTCATCGATGATGTTGTCGATGGGACGGAGCAACACCTTCTCGAGTTTGGCGGTGGGATCGCTCATCGCAATGGACCCGCTATGTCCACCTTGATGATGAAAAGGCGCCTCAGCCTCTGTTGCTCCGACCGCGACAGGATGCAGAGACAGTTTCTCCTCTATGGCACTGCCCGCGTGGGAGCGGATCAATTTCCGCAGGGTTTCAACGTTGAAACGGTCTGGCTCAATCATCCAAGAGTGTGAAAAACGTCCTCTGGTGATACCTATCAAAGCCGTGGTGGATTCACCAATGGATGCGCCACAGTCCACCAGCTTCTCATGGTCTGTCAGGCAGAAAAGGCCGGAGCGGAAATACAGGCTTGAATATGGTCGGGAGATATTCAGGTGGTACTCTGGATTGCAGGTCAGGTGAAATGCCAGCAGGCCTGCAAGGGTTTCTGCGGAATATGGATCGGAAAATCTGCGTTGCAGTACTTCGAACTCTTCAAACCTTGCAGAGATCACGGGTGCCCAGTCAGTGACTCGGTGGTCCACCACGTCGTTCAAACCCATCATGCGAACGGCTTGCTCGTGGTTCAGAAAAACGATGTCGTGCTTTTGGCACAAGGTTTCAAAGAATCGTCGCGAATGATCGAAGCGGCAGCAATTGATGGCGATGATGTCGGGATCTTTTGCCACCATTTCGACAAGCCGAGCACTGGTGATTAATGAAATTCCATGAAAAAGCCCACCTTTGGGCGACTGAAAATCGTCCACTACGTGCAACACCCGTCCTTTGCCAGCGACGATCGAAATGAAGACAGCAGCGAAATCCTTGGTACCTAGCAGGATGAAATGTGTTTCTCCGCTCTTTCTTGCAAAGATGTCCAAAGCCCGCTCGGGAACGCAGAAGAGAGGGTTTTTACGATATAGCCCTAACGCTTGCAGCAGGATGTCTTGAGCCGAAAGAGTGTGAAGGTTCAGCCTCATGACCAGAGGCGCCGAATTTTTCAGCACCTCGCGCGTCATGATCGCAGCAGAGCTTGGCTTGAGAGGAATCATGCGGCCCAGGCCGGGGCTTCAACGCCCGTAATCGGTGACGCATAGAGAATCAAATCATAGTAGTAGCTACCGTTGTGTTGGCGTAGGCGCAAATGATAATCATCGACGCTTTTGTCGAGCTGACTGACCACGTCCAGCAGATCATGCGCGTAGTGGTAGACGCATGCCGCGATTCTGGGGCGCTGGTTGGTAATAAGACGAGATGCACCTTGCAGAGTCTTGGACTCAAAGCCTTCCACGTCCATCTTCAGGAAGGTGAGTTTTTCCAGCTCATCGTCGAGCTTCGTCGTTTGAACCGTGGCAGTGCCTGCTGCGGAAACGTAGCTTGAAACGGTGCCTGTTTCCATGAAGCGCAACGTTTGCTTCCGGCTGGAAACCGCTTTATTCACAGGGCGGAAGTTTTCGAGGGGTAAGGCGGATATACGTTCCAAGACCTCAAAATTGGCGCGATCTGGTTCGAACGCTGTAATACTTTTGTAGTGATAATTTGTGGCTCCTAGAAACTTCGACACGATCGGGCCTTGAAAAGCGCCGCAGTCACAGTAATGCTCTTGGCTTCCCAACCGAAAGGTAGAAGGCGCTGCATAACTAGAAAAGTACTCCTCAATGGGATTCGCCCAAGTCTGCAACATGTAAGAACGGTCGTAAGTGAGGCGGAACAGCAGATTGGCATAAAGCGTCGCGCGGCTGTGATGGTCAGCAAACCGGTCTGCCAAGCGCAGGAAATCATCGAGGCGTTCCAACGTCTTGAGGCGGTAATCACCGACCGTCTCATACACCGAAACCATGCCCAACTGTGCCTGTGCAATAACGCAGTCTTCCTTCGGGATGCTCGCGCGACGACACAGCTCTGCCATGTGCGACCGATCTGCTGGACTTTCTGAAAAGTCGATAGCTACCGCATTGGCGTATTGGGCAGCACGCTGCAGAAAGTCCATGCTGCTCCAGCGTGGAGCGCCATGGATGACTGCTTCACAGGACATATCGTCAACGACTGCCACCAAGCCAGTAGTGGACTTCGCGATTTGAGGACCGTGTGTGGTGCCCAGTAGCGAAGCAGGCGAAAGGATGAAGACCGGCCGGGTCGTGAGGTCGGGAATGGCCGGTTCTTCAGCCAGTGCAGCAATGGCGAGTAATTGCTGTCTGAGCGATTCCGAGAGTGCTTGGTGCATGGCGTGCTTTCTTTGCGATGCGGTCAGGAGATGCCACAGTCGACAATCGAAATGGCAAAGGGAAATGCAGGAAGCAGAAAAGTCTTTTCTGCCAACGGCTCTGAACGTCTGCCTGGCAAGTCAAGAATCGACTGTTTTCCAATGGAGACGCCATCGGCCACGATCACCCCGGTACCCAGTATTGCGTTGGCGCCCACTCGCGCCTGCATTCCGATGTGCACTCCATCGGCGATCCAAGAGGAAGAGGCTATCTGAACATCCGCCCCCAAGACGCAGCCTGCACCGATCACGCTATTGAAACCAACGCGGCAGCCTGGGCCGACGCTTGCTCCCACACCAATGATGCAGTTTTCGCCGATGGTGGACGTGGCTGAAATCATTGCACCTCGGCAGATCAGTGATGGCATGCGAAAGCCTCGACTCTTGAGTTCTCCCATCAATTCAAGGCGGCGAAAATTCAAGAACTGGGACCCCCAGACCACAAAGGCTGTTGCTTCAGCCGGGGATGCTTCCGCCAGGGCTCCCAAGTCAAACCGATAGTCGCGGTCCTGGCCAATATCGATAGGGTGCAGCGTTTCTTCGGATGCGACTTCAGACCAGTGCGCAAGAGCGGCAGCCAGCAACGCCCCAGTGCCGATCACAAACTTCTCAGAGGGCATGTCGTCCCTCCATTACATCCATGTACCAGCGTTCGACGGCCATGTTGCCGAACTCGAAGTCGCCTAAGGTGGCCCTTGGCGAGCCGGGGCGAAGTGCCGCCTGCACTTTTTCCATGACGGATATGTCTTCACGCAGCACTTTTTCTGCGCCCTCCAGATGCGCAAGCAAAACCGCTGCGGAGGTTGGGTAACGGCGCTTCTTTCGGGCGGTGACGTAATAGATGACCAGATCGGTTCGTGCTGCAGAGATTGGCTGGTGATGCTCAATGATGAATGAGTAGCCACCCGATCCAGAGGCGATGTGCAGATTGGGGAAGACGAGCCAGTTGAGATACCAATCGTCAGTGCCGTATCGATCAACGTTGTCATGCCAAGCGTACTGCGGCATCTGAACAAGGGGCTCGTTAAGTCCCCCGTTGCTGAATGCGCGCAGATGGGCGAGATGCGCTTCGCGCCCTATGCTGCCACTGGCGTGGTAACTCTTGGCCGCGGTTACCGCGTTTTCGTCCATCTGCACCTGGAATTTCACTTGCTGATACACGCTCTGCTGGTGCAAGTAGCGTGGATGCAAGCTGTCGCGAAGGTTTTCGTAAGCCAGTTTCCAGTTGAGCTTCGTGGGCAGGGTAGCGATGAGCACCTCGCTATCAAAATGTTCAGAGGCCGAGCGCAGGGAGGCCAGCGCTTCCATGGAGAACTGTTCATGCAATTCCACGGGTTTGCTGCCAACGTTCACGAACACCAAGTTGCCGATGCATTCCACTGGAAAGCGTCGTAGTTTCAGGCATTCCCTTTCCGGCGCTGGCAGCCGATATGCCGTGTCTTGAAAAGGGATGTTGTCAACGGCCCCATCATCACGATAGCCCCAGCCGTGGTAGCTGCAAACCAGGGGCCTGACGCCGTGGGCCTGGTATTGCAGCGGGTTTTGTCGATGCAGGCAGATGTTTTCGAAGGCTCGTAGTTCGCCATTGAAATTCTGCACCACGACCTCAACACCGCAAACACTGCGGGTAACGAATCCGTTGTGTTTGGCAAGCAGCATGCGTGGGGCCACGAATTGCCACAGCGGACGCATCAGTGCTTCGCGTTCGCGTACGAACCACGCTTCGTCGATATAGGCCTCGGCCGGCAGGGTCGATCGCATGGTGTCAGCGCCGTCGCTCGTAGGTGTAGCCCGCGCCGATCATGCGCGCAGGATTGGGGAAGTGTGTAGCGATGAAACTACCGGCAGCCAAACCGACTGTCTGCTGCCGTGAGACGTCTATTACGCAATGTCGGCCGAACTGCAGGCTTGCGCCCAAATGCACGTTGCTTCCGATTACACAGTGTGGTCCCACTGCGGTGTTTTCACCGACTGAGGCGCCGGGTCCAATGAAACCGTGCATGCCAACGTGTGCGCCAGCGTCTATCCGCGCTCCGGCATGCACCATCACGTCGCCGGCAATCCGGGTCGCCCTACCGATGATTGCGCCGGGGCCAACCCATACGTTGTCGGCCAACTGGGCCGATGGCGCGACGATGGCGCGCTCATGTATCAGCGTTGCCATGTGAAGCCCGCGCAGGCGCGCCGCGCCATAGAGTTCCAGCCGTGCGTAATTCAACGCGTTCTGGTCAACGGCTGCAAAGACGCTGGTGAGCCCGGGCTCCAGCCCCTCGAGCAATGAAGGAATGGCGGCGGACAGCGCAGCGACATCGTCCACTCGGCGCATCGTCCAGCCTTCGGGTAGGCCATATGCTGCCGCGTCTTCTGCGATCATGTCGAAGACAGAGCCCGTGCCAAGCAGGCAGAACCTGACCTTTGTGCTCATGGCTTGCCTTCTTCCATCAGCCGCAGATAGGCTGCTGCCGCGGACTGCAGACGGTCTTCATATTGGCCATGCTGGGCACGCGGCGCGGCGTCGTGAAGATGCGATTGCAGGGCTTCCAGGTGCGCCAAGTCTTCATGCAGCACCGCGACTTCACTCTTCAAGTGACCCCACAAGATGGCGGGCAGCGCCGGGAGCCTGCGTGTCTCACGCGCTGCACACAAGGTGAACCGCACTTCGGTCCGGTCGGGCGCCAGCGGGTGGAACTGCTGGAGCAGGAACGTCAACCCTCCGAGTGAGATGAAGTTGACGTTGGGATAGAGAAAGAAGTTGTAGTAGAAATCGCCGTCTCCATAGCGCTGGACTGCGTCATGCCATGGCCATGGTTCTATGCGGATCGGTGAACGCGTCCAGAAGCTCTGGGCCGCCAAGTGGTCCCTTCGTGCGGCCACTGAAAGGGCTTGGCCATCCGCGCCTCCGGCAGCCGGCAGCCCCTGGCGGGCATCCGATATGCCTTCTCGCAATAGTGGCTGGAACGTCTTCGGATGAATGTACGGAACGTGGTTGTAATCGAGCACGTTCTCGTAGTTGAGCTTCCAGTTGTAGCGGGCGGGCAGATCGGCATGCACGGCTTGCACACCGAAGTGGCTGGTGATGTCCGCCAGTGTTCGCTGCAGTTCAGGACTGAACTGCTCATCGAAAGGAAGCGGATCGGCATCAAGGTTCACAAAAACCAGGTTGCCGACCTCCCGCACCGCATACCGCTTCAAGCACAGATCTTTACGCTCGTTAGCAGAGTACGCGTAGAGGCGCTGTTCGTGCGGAATCGTCTTGACCTTGCCTTCGGTATCGAAGACCCAGCCGTGATAGGGGCATGCCATGCGCGCTTGGCCGAACGCTTCCTTTTGCAAAGGCATCTGGCGGTGGGGGCACAGGTTTTCGAACGCCCGGATCTCGCCATCGCAGTTCTGCAGCAGCACCGGCAGGCCACCCAGCTCGCGCGTGGCGAATGCGTCGGGCTCGGCCAGCGCCGTGCGCAACGCTGCGAACAGCCAGAGCTTGCGAAAGAGGCGTGTTCGCTCGCGCGCAAAAATCTCCTGGTCCAGGTAGTGCGCAGGTGACAGCCGCGACAGCATGGCGCTATCGGAACGAAAACGGCTTGGCAGGATTGCCCATCACGGTGGTTCCCGGAGCAACGTTGCGGATTACCACGCTGCCTGCGCCCACGATGGCTCCATCACCCACCGTTACCCCTGGCAGGATGGTGGCATGGGGGTGGATCACCACGTCGTTCCCGATGTGCGCGCCCCCGCCGATGAAGACGAAGCTGGCAATCTGGCAGTAGTCGCCGATGTGCACGTCATAACCCACGATGGTCGTGGACAGAATGGTGACCAACTCACCTACCCTGACGTCGGGCCCCAAAGACACCTTGCGTTCGAAAAGCCCGCCGGACGAAAGCTGCACGCGCTCACCCGTCGTGAGATCAGGCCGCAGGATGATGAAATTGGCGCCCTGCGACCGGAGGTGGGCGGTGTATTGCCGTTTTGCAGCGGGATTGCCCAGCGCGCAAACGAAGATATCGCCTTCTTGAACCTCATAGGTCAGCGGATCGCCCAGAATGGGCAGGTCGCTGGGGTTTTGCAGGCCGTTTCGGTTGTCTAGGAATCCCTTGACGTCCCAGGCCGTACCGCAGGCCAGATCGGAGCGCGCCAAGCTGGCAATGGCACGGCCGAAGCCACCCGCGCCGACGACCAGCACATGGTTGGGAACAGTGGTTTTCGCCGAACTCACACAAACTCCACGCCACCGTCCATGCTGAAAATGGCGCCAGTGACCTTGGTGCTGGCGCCGCTCAGGAAGTACAAGCATGCCTGCGCCACATCGGCAGGCAGTCCGATGCCCAGCGGGTAGCGCTTGCGGCTTTCTTCGAACCAGTCCTTGTCTTCGGTGATCAGCGTGGTTTCCACCAGACCCGGGCACAGCGCATTGGCACGAATGCCACGCTTGGCCAGCTCCAGCGCCAGGGGCCTCAATGTTCCAACCAAAGCGGCCTTGGAGCCAGCGTATGGCCCCACGCCCACGGTGCCCGTCAGCGCGGCGATGGAAGACAGAAATACCAGCGAACCACCGGGGCGAATCTGTCCTTTGGCCAGCAGATGCCTCGTCAACATCATTGGCGCGACGTAATTCGTCTCCATGACCTGGGCCAAAAAGGCGTCGCTCACCATTTTCATGGGAGCGAGGCCGCGGATGCCGGCGCTGTGCACCACGCCATCGAGCGGGCCGCAGTCGGCTGCGAATTGCTTGCGTGCGGCCACGTCTGTGAGTTCGGCTGCCAATGCTCGGTGGCCAGTGCCTTGCAGGCTGTCCAGCGTTTCCTGCAGGCGCGCAGCATCGCGTCCAGCAATCACCAGCTGGGCTCCAGAGGCGGCACACTGCCTTGCCACCTCTTGGCCAATGCCTTTGGAGGCGCCTGTCACCAGCACGGTCTTGCCTTCCAAACCGAAGATGCGCCGGGCAGCAGCCACGGCGGTGTCAAGGGTTGCGACAGTATTCATAGTCGGATCGGCAGCGAAATGCCGCCATCCAGGGTCAGCGTGGTGCGCGTGATCCAGCGGCTGGCAGGGGAAAGCAGCCATGCGGCCGCAGGAGCGACATCGTCCGGGGTCACTGTGCCGAGGGGCGTGAGGGCGACCTTTTCGCTCATGTCGGCCGCGCTGCCCAGGCGGTGGAGCATGGGGGTATCGACATAGCCTGGGGCAATGCAATTGGACCGAATGCGCTGCTTTGCATGCTCCAGCCCCAAGGTGCGCGACGCGGCTTCGAGTGCCGCCTTCGAGGCAGCATAGGCGCCGGCGGCCTGCGGCGCAGCGCGGGCCGACAGCGCACTGACGAACACGAGGGAGGCTCCTTCACGCAGCTTGCGCTTGTATAGAAGGCGCTGTGCCAGCCCGATGGGCGCCAGGTAATTGACGGCGAGCATCTGCTGCAGGTACTTTTCACTGGCCATGCGCATCGGCACCAGCGTGGCAGCGCCGGCGCATGAGACCAAGCCGTCAAAATAAGGGGCCGATTGCACCAGGGTGTCCAGCGTGGCCGGATCGGTAAGATCCCCAGCGACCACGGTGTGGCCGGAGCCCGATAGGCCGGCGCGCGAGGTTTCCAGCCGCTCGGCATCACGCCCGTTCAGGCAAAGTTCGGCGCCCAACTCTGCGCAGAGCTTGGCAACCGCGGCGCCGATTCCGGACGAGGCCCCCGTCACCAGCACGCGGCGGCCGTATAGGCTGAAATCGGCAGTCGGGTCGGTATTCACGACACAAGCAGCGGGGGAAATACCGCGTTCTCGATGTCGAGGATGCAAGTGCCCCAGGACAGGCCGATGCCGAAACCCCCCAGCAGAAGCTTGTGACGGCCCTGTCCCAGCACTTCATTGATGCGGGCTGTCATGGTCACCGGAAGCGAAGCGCCGCTGGTGTTGCCAAAGTCCGCCAGGGTGGAGGGCACCTTTTCAGGCGGTAGGGCAAGCTTCTTGCGGATGGTCTCGTTGATCATCCGGTTGGCTTGGTGAAAGATGAAAAAGTCGATATCTTCCGTGGTGATTTTTGCGTACTCCATCGCCCGTCGCACGGAAGGAGGCACCTGCTGGGTCGAAAAGCTCAGCACCGCAGGGCCATCGAGGATCAGTTCTGCTGGCCAGTGCAGCGTGCCATCTTCGTCTCGCCTGGGCATGCTGTGCTGCGGCCCGAAGGGTTCGCGGTGGCCGCCCACCGGCAGCATGATGGCTTTGTAGCCGCTGCCGTCGCTGTTAAGGTCGAAGTGCATGGGCGGCGCAGCGGGATCGAACTCCAGCGCAGTTGCGGTGCCGGCGTCCGAGAAGAGCGGGTCGTTCAGGGTGGCACAGCGGTCGCCTACCAGCACCAGCCCTTTTTTGATCGCTCCGGAAGCAATCATGCTTCCCAATATGTGCAGGCCGAACGGATAGCCAGAGCAGCCCAAGTTCACATCGAAGGCAATCGTGGCCTGGGAAAGCTTGAGGCGATCCTGCAGGATGATCGCCGTTGCCGGAATCAGGTAGTCCGGTGATTGCGTGACGACGATCAGTGCATCGATCTCCTCGCGTTGCCAGTTCAGGGTATCCAGCAGGGTGCCTGTAGCGTCGAAAGCGAGATCGGAAAACGTTTGCCATTCCTGGCAGATGCGGCGTTGCTGGATGCCGATGTTGCGCACCAGACGCTCACGCTCCGAGCGGATTTTGGGAGCCGCGTCGTCGATGTTGTGCAGGATGCGTTTGGGAACGCAGCTGGCCATGCCTGCGAACCGGACATTGCTGAGCGTGGACAGCCCCATGGTGCTAACCCAAGAGTTTGTACAGATCGGTGATCGTGGCGGCGTTCTTCAGGTCTTCCCCGACGATCGTTTTGCCGTAATCCACATCGAACATGACGATCACACCCAGGGCGGCAAGCGAATCCCACTCGGGCAGGCTGAGCAGCTCCGTCTCCGGCGTGACCTCCACCGGCTCCTGGAAGTCGACCGCGACCAGGAAACTTTCAATGAATTGCTCGATGGTGGGGGTGGGCATAGTGGCTCCAGGGCAAATAAAAGGCCCGTGTGGCGGATGCCGCCGGGCGGGGCGTGAAACGGTTGCGCGGCAGTGTAGCCGCGAATGTCACCGGATCAGCCCTGCAGCAGCTTCAGCACCTGCTGAGGCAGCTGGTTGGCCTGGGCCACCATCGCGGTGCCGGCCTGCTGCAGGATCTGCGTGCGCGACAGGTTGGCCGTTTCCTTGGCGAAATCGGCATCCACGATGCGGCCACGGGCTGCCGCCATGTTCTCGCCCTGAATGTCGATATTGGCGATGGCGTTTTCGAAGCGGCTTTGCAAGGCCCCGAGGTCGGCGCGTGCCGAATTGACCTGGTCGATGGCGCTGTCGATCTTTTTGAGGGCCACCCAGGCCTGGCTCTGCGTTCCGACATCGACGCTGTCGATGCCCTTCTGGGCTGCGCCTGTGGCAGTCGTCAGTGTGGGCGGGGTAAAGCCCGTGTTGGCCACGGTGAATCCGGTGGTGCCGCCGAACGTGACGGTTTCCGGTACGGGCGGAACCGCGTTCGTCAATTTGGACGACGCAAACTCCAGTCCATAACTGCCGTCGTCGTTCTTGGTCAGGAAGGCGGTGACACCCGTATCCGCTGTCTTGTTGTTGATGGCCGAAATCACTTGGCCCAGGCGTTCCACGCCGGAACCTGCCGCCTTGATGCTTCCCAGGTCGATGGCGGAGCCCGAGCCGATCTGGATCGTCAGCCCGCCTGCGGGGATTGCGCTGCCGAAGGCGGAGATCGACGTGTCCGAGGCGTCTACGGCGATCGCTGTGCTCGTGCTCGAGTACATGATGCTGGACAGGCCCGACGCGCGGGTGTCCGCCAAGGCGCCCAGCGTCACGTTGTCGCCGGAGTTGGCGCCGACCTGGAACAACGCACCGGCGAAGCTGCCGTCCAGGATCTTCTGGCCGTTGAAGCTGGTTTGCTTGGAAACGCGGTCGATTTCGTCGGTGAGCTGCTTCACTTCGGACTGCAGCGCGGCGCGGTCTGCCTTGCTGTTTGTCGCATTGCTGGCCTGTACGGCCAATTCGCGCATCCGCTGCAGCATGTCGCCGACCTTGCCCAGGGCGCCTTCGGCCGTCTGGGCCAGCGAAATGCCGTCATTGGCATTGCGGGAAGCCACCGCCAAGCCTTTGACCTGGGTGTTCATGCGCTCGGCGATGGCCAGACCGGCGGCATCGTCCTTTGCGCTGTTGACGCGCAGGCCGGAGGACAGCCTTTGCATGGTGGTCGTCAGCGAGGTTGCCGACAATCCCAGATTGCGCTGGGCGTTGAGTGAGGCGATGTTGGTGTTGATCGTCGAGGCCATTACGGAACTCCTTCGCAAAAGGGACAAGGCACAGCTGCCGTGGCCAAGGACACCACCATCAGCGGGCAACCCTAGCGTTGGGAGAATTCTCCTTAGATGGGGTTTTCCTGGCGTGGGGAAAAAAGGGCGGAAAACCGTCCATATCCACCCTTGTGGGAGTCGGCTTACCCGGCTGCCCTGGGGAAAGTCGATTTTTTTGCGTGGAGACGCTCAAGTTCTCCAGGGGCTGCCCGATAACCTAACCAACAGGTTCAAGCGAATTTGTTGACCGGCAAGCGATGGATGGGTTCACGTGACTGCCGCCCCGGTCTTGGCAGCTGGCCATGGGGGTCAGCGTTGTGATCGGCGGTCTAGCCGGAATTTAAGTTACCAAGGAGCATTTCAATGGCCTCTACCATCAACACCAATGTTGCTTCGCTCAACGCACAGCGCAATCTGGGCATGTCTGCGAACTCTCTTACCACCTCGATGCAGCGCCTGTCTTCCGGCCTGCGCGTCAACAGCGCCAAGGACGATGCCGCCGGCCTGTCGATCGCCGAGCGCATGAACACCCAGATCAAGGGCCTGACCGTGGCGGCGCGCAATGCCAATGACGGCATCTCGCTGGCCCAGACGGCTGAAGGCGCCCTGGGCAAGGTTGGCGACATGCTGCAGCGGATGCGTGAACTGTCGGTGCAGGCCAGCAATGCCACCAACAGCACGAAGGACCGCGCTGCGCTGCAGTCCGAAGTGAAGCAACTCACCGACGAAATCGACCGTGTTGCCAAGCAAACCAGCTTCAACGGCCAGAAGATCCTGGACGGCAGCTTCGCTGGCGCCCTGTTCCAGGTGGGTGCCAACTCCGGTGAAAACATCACCGTCGGCGCCTTGACCAATTCGTCGGCTTCCGGCCTGTCGAACATCGAATACTCCACGGGCAGCGTGACGTCCCTGAATGCTTCCGACACGACGGTCACGGGTTTCAGCACCAAGATCGCCGCTGGCGGCCTGACCATTCAAGTGGGCTCGTCGTCCGCCATCGATCTGGGCGAAATCAAGGCCGCCGGCTCTGGCGTGGAACGCCTGGGCCAAGTGGTGTCCGCGATCAATAACAAGTCCGCCGATACCGGTGTGACCGCTTTCCTGACCAAGAAGGATGACGGCACGTACGATCTGGAGTTCGCTTCTTCCAAGCTGACGGGCGCAACGCCTCCGGTGCCGGAAACCATCACCTTCGGCGGCACGACGGGCTTCTCCGTAGCAAATACGGGCTTCGCCGCCCCGACGCTGGCGGCCGCCACAGGCACCGACAAGAAGGGCATCGACACCGTGACCGTCGCGACGCAAAAGGACGCATGGGTTTCCCTGAAGAAGATCGACAGCGCGATCGACCAGGTGAACTCCGCCCGTGCCGACCTCGGCGCTCTGCAAAGCCGCTTCGAGAACTCGGTGGGCAACATCGACATCCAGGCCGAAAATCTGTCGGCATCGCGTGGCCGGATCGTGGACGCAGACTTCGCCAAGGAAACGGCAAACCTGTCGCGCACGCAGATCCTGCAACAGGCCGGCACCGCGATGGTGGCCCAGGCCAACCAGCTGCCCCAGGGCGTGCTGTCCCTGCTGCGTTAATCGGTGGCTTATAAAGGGGATCGGAGTGGTCCGAACCCTTTTAAGCGGCGACAGGGCCACTCCTGTCGCCGCTTTTCCTGCTTTTAGATCGAAGCGATTCTCGCCACAATCGTGTATTGATTGTTGATGGCGGCCCCGGCTGCCTGGGAGACCAAAAATGGGTATTACCTCGATAGGCATTGGCAGCGGGATCGACGTCGAAACCATCGTCACCAAGACGGTGGCGCTGGAGAAACAGCCCCTCGTTCAGCTGCAAGCCAAAGCGGACACCATTCAGACCAAGATTTCCACGTTCTCCCAGGTGAAGTCGCTGCTCTCGACCTTGTCGGATGCTGCGGCCAAGCTGACCCGGGACAGCGCGTGGAACGGCATGGCGGTCAGCTCTTCCAACAGCGCGGCCGTCACGGCCACGGTGTCGGGAATTGCCAGCGCGTCGTCTTTCGGTGTGAGCGTGCAGCAACTGGCTCGCGCGCAATCGAATGCTTCCACCGCCGTGTCCAAGGATTCCGTTGTCGGTGCGGGCACCATGACGATCCAGCTGGGAACCTGGAATTCCACGGCGAATCCGCCGACCTTCGGAGTGGGGTCCACCAAGCCGATCAATGTCTCGGTCAGCGCGACCGACACGATCACCAACATCGCGGCGAAGATCAATGAAGGCGATGCGGGCGTCACCGCCACCGTGTTGCGCGATGCCTCCGGTGAGCGGCTCCTGCTGCGCTCCAAGACCACCGGGGAAGAGTCGGGCTTTCGGGTGCAGGTGGCGGAAGACCCGGCGGCGCCGGGCCTCTCCAAGCTCGCCTTCGATCCGCAGAATTCCCCAGGCGTCGGGCTGGCGGCCAACACCATCCAGTACGCGCAAAACACGCAGGCCAAGATCAACGGCATCAGCGTGACGTCCAAGGACAACACGTTCACCGAGGCCATTCCAGGCCTGACCCTGACAGTGTCGCAAGTCACCACGACCGATGTGGAGATGGGGGTGAAGGCCGACACCGCCACGATGAAGAAGAACGTCCAGGACTTCGTGGATGCCTACAACGCCGTCAACGACCTGCTGGGTTCCTCCACCAAGTACGACAGCGAGAGCAAAACCAAGGGCGTGCTGCAGGGTGACAGCACGGCGGTCGGGCTGCAGAACTCGCTGCGCGCGGCCATTGGCGCCGCGACCGGCGGCACCTCTGCCTTGCAGACGCTGTCCGATATCGGCCTGGAAGTGCAGCGCGGCGGCAAGCTGACGGTGGACAACACCAAGCTGGACAACGCGCTGAAAACACCCGACACCCTCAAGCAGCTGTTCGCATCCGACCCGGCTTCCGGCGGTACGGGCACTGGCGCTGCGGTTCGCATGAAGTCGTTCACGTCCGGACTGCTGTCGCTGGACGGGCTCATGAACAACAAGTCCGACGCGCTGGACCTGGAAGTCAAGCGCAACACGTCCGACCAGGACAAGGTGAACAACCGCGCTGCCGTGCTGGAAAAACGCATGCGAGCGCAATACACCGCGCTGGACACCCAGATGGGTAATCTTTCGGCCCTCAACAGCTACATCACGCAGCAGGTCGCGCAGTGGAACAAGTAAGTCCTGTGTTCAAACCAGCCGCCGCTTTGCGGCGGGTTTGACTACTGGAAAACGCCCGCTGAAAACACCCTGCCAGAACGCCAAAACACCTCGTAAATGTCCTTGAGTTCCTTCTTGATCTGCCGATATTGAATGTAAGTAGCATGAAGGAGTTCTCGATGTACACGCCAGTCAGTTCCCGCGCCGCCTCGGTCTATCGGCAGGTCGGTGTGCAATCCAGTGTGGATGGCGCCTCGCCCCATCAATTGATCCAGATGTTGTTCGATGGCCTGATGCAATCGCTCAACGCCGCCCGCGGCTCCATGCAGCGCGGCGATGTGGAAGAAAAAGGCCGCCATCTGGGCAAGGCGGTACGCATCATCGAAGAGGGGCTCAAGGGCGGCCTCAACCCCGCTCAAGGCGGCGAGCTGGCCGCCAATCTGAAGGCCCTTTATGACTACTGCGTAGGGCGGCTCACCATGGCCAATCTTCGCAACGATGTCACCCTGGTGGAAGAAGTGGTCAACCTGATCGTGCCGGTGGCGCAGGGTTGGGGCGAGATCGGTGCCGGCGGCCGTCCTTCGGCCTAAGGTTGGGAGAAACTAAGAATGTCTGAAATGCTCATCGATTACTACAAAGCCATCGAAGACAGCAGCGCCAAGATGCTGGAGGCTGCCAAGCTCAAGGATTGGGACGGCGTGGTTCGCTACGAAGGCGCCTGTGCGGTGCTCATCGAGCAGCTGCGATTCAAGGCCCAGGAGCACGATCTGCTGCCCGAACACCGCCGTGAGAAGACGCGCATCATGCAGCGCATCCTGAGCAACGATGCCCAGATCCGCTGCCTGGCGGAACCCTGGCTGTCGCAGTTCGAGCATTTGCTGGAGCGCCAGCCGCAGATGATGCATTGAGGGGAGGGCGGTTGCCGCCTTTGCCGGGCTGCACGGCCCGGCCCATGCTCACCAGGGTACCTCGCAGGCGGCGGTGAGCAGGCGAGACCTGATGCTCAGTGCGCCTGAGGCCGTGTTGTTTTTATGATGGATCACGTCGCCGGGAGCCGGCGGCGAACTGCAAGCCACTGTACAGCGACTGAAGGCGGGGACAACGACCGAAGGCTTCAATAGCCAAATCGCCCTCCAGTGCAATAAGTACTAGGGCGATATGCTATAAAAATAATAGCAATTGGCGGAATTTGCGTTTTGCTGGAGGCGTCAAACCTGCATGTTCATGATGTCGGTGTAGGCCTGAACCATGCGGTTGCGCACGTGCAGCGTGGCCTGAAACCCGATCTGGGCCTTCTGGATCGCCACCATGGTCTCTTCCAGGCTCACGGCCGGGTTTTCCATTTGCACTTCCTTTTGCAGGTCGGCCGCCCGGTTCTGGGAGGCGCTGACCGACTGCAGCGCGCCCTTGAGCGCCGAGGAAAACCCCACTTCCTGCGAGTCCTGCGGTGCCGCGGCACGGCGCGCAAGGCCAGCACCTGAAAGTGGCGTGGTGGGGCTTGATATGCGGAGGTCCATGGCTGTGTCCGAAGGAATGGCGGGATGGTGCAATCCTAGGGGGCCTGCGCTGCGCCATCCTGGGGAATAGATGGTGAAACGAGGGCCTTATCTCGGCTACGTCGGCAAGGCGCTCGTCCAATAATCGCCCCACGCCAACCCTCTGCCGGGTCGGACCTTTTGGAAAGCACCATGTCCGCAGTTGCTGAAGTCCCTGTCATCAGTCCCGCCAACCCCTCTTGGATGCAGCGGTTTTCCGCGCTCGAACGGGGCCAGCGGATGCGCCTGGGCGCAGGCATGGTCTTGCTGATCGCGGCCGTGGTCGCCGCAGTGGTCTTCAGCCGCCAGCCGGACTACCGCGTGCTGTTCGCCAACCTGAGCGACAAGGATGGCGGCGCCATCGTGGCCCAGCTGTCCACGATGAACGTGCCCTACAAGTACGCCGAGGGCGGCGGCGCCATCCTGATTCCGGCCGACCGCGTGCACGACGTGCGGCTGCGCCTGGCGACCCAGGGCCTGCCCAAGGGTTCGGTGACGGGCTTCGAGCTGATGGAGACGAACCGGTTCGGCGTCACCCAGTTCCAGGAGCGGCTGAACTTCCAGCGCGGGCTGGAGGGGGAGCTCACCCGCTCGATTCAGGCGCTGTCTTCGGTGCAAAGCGCACGCGTGCATCTGGCCCTGCCCAACCAGAATGGTTTTTTCCGCGAGCAGCAAAAGCCGTCAGCCTCCGTGCTGCTGAGCCTGTTCCCCGGCCGCTTCCTCGACCGCACCCAACTGGCCGGCATCGTGCACTTGGTTGCCTCCAGCGTGCCGGAGCTGTCGCCTTCCGCTGTGAGCGTGCTGGACGACACCGGCAAGCTGCTGTCGCAATCGCCCGACATGGCCGCCGGCTCGGGCGTGGATGCGCAGCAGCTGAGCTACGTGCAACAGATCGAGCAGCAGTACACCCGCCGCATCCTGGACATCCTGGAGCCGGTGGTGGGCAAGAACAACGTCAAGGCGCAGGTGACGGCCGAGGTCGATTTCAGCCAGACCGAATCCACCTCCGAGCAGCACCGCCCCAACCAGACGCCCGACGCCAGTGCCGTGCGCAGCCAGCAGGTGGTGGAAAGCGCCGGCTCCCAAGGCGCCCAGCCGCCCAGCGGCGTGCCCGGTGCCACGAGCAACCAGCCTCCCCAGCCTTCGACGGCGCCCATCAACGGCGCCAATCCGGCGCCGACGGCCGCCAACGGCCAGCAGGGCGCGCAGGGTACGGGCAGCAAGCGTGAATCCATCACCAACTACGAAGTGGACAAGACCGTCCGCGTGACGCGCGGCGGCAGCGGTGCGCTCAAACGCGTGAGCGCGGCCGTGGTGGTCAACTACCAGGCGGTGGCGGAAGCCGCGGGCAAGGCGCCCACCAACAAGGCCTTGTCGCCCGAGCAACTGGAGCAGATGACGGCGCTGGTGCGCGAAACCATCGGGTTCAACAAGGACCGCGGCGACTCGGTCAACCTCATGAACACGCCGTTCCTGGTCGATTCCACGCCGGTGGTGGACCTGCCGCTGTGGAAGCAGCCCGAGATGATCGAGCTGGCCAAGAGCCTGGGCTGGCCCGTGGGCATGTCGCTGTTCGCCGCGATGGTGCTGCTCGGACTGGTCCGCCCCGCCATCAAGGGCATGGGCAAGCCCCGGGCGATTCCGGTGGCCCAGGGCGGCCAACTCGACGCCATCGAGGCGGAAGAGCCGCAGCGCCCGGCCCTGGCTGCACCGTCCAAGCCCGAGGATCTGGTCCAGACGCCCGAGCAGTTGCGTCTGGAAGAGGCCCGCGTGCTGGCCAAGGAAAACCCGATGGCCGTGGCGAATATTCTCAAGACGTGGGTCAACGGCGAGTCGTGATGCCGCGCCGTGCGATGATTTCCCACCGACGCATGAAACCACGAGCTTTCCATGGATGACCAAGGCCTGAACGATGCTGCGATTTTGCTGATGTCCCTCGGCGAAGAGGAAGCCGCCGAGGTCTTCAAGCATCTGTCGCCGAAAGAAGTGCAAAAGCTGGGCGAAACGATCGCGCGCATGCGCTCGGTCTCGCGCGAGAAGGTCGATTCGGTCATCAACCGCTTCTCCGGAGACGCCGCGGCGCAGAGCCTGCTGGTGTCCGACACCAGCAATTACGTGCGGGCCGTGCTCAAGCGCGCCCTGGGCGATGACAAGGCCGCGCTGCTGATCGACCGGATTCTCCAGGGCGGCGACGTTTCCGGCATCGAAAGCCTGAAATGGATGGACCCGCTGTCGGTGGCCGAACTGTTGCGCAACGAGCATCCGCAGATCGTCGCTGCCATCCTGGTGCACCTGGACTCCGAGCAGGCCGCGGCCGTGCTCATGCAGCTCACCGACCGTCAGCGCAGCGAAGTGCTGCTGCGCGTGGCCACGCTGGAGGGCATCCAGCCCACGGCGCTCAAGGACCTCAACGAGGTGCTTTTCAAGGTGCTGGCAGGCGGCGACAAGATCCGCAAAAGCTCGCTGGGTGGCGTCAAGGCGGCGGCCGAAATCATCAATCTGCTGGGCTCCAACATGGACAGCGTGGTGCTGGAGTCGATCCGGGGGTACGACCCCGACCTGGCCCAGAAGATCATGGACAAGATGTTCGTCTTCGACGACGTGTCCAAGCTCGACGACCGCGCCATTCAGACCGTGCTCAAGGAAGTGGCGTCCGAAACGCTCATCGTGGCGCTCAAGGGCGCCGTGCCCGAGTTGCGCGAAAAATTCCTCGCCAACATGTCGTCTCGTGCCGCCGAGGCCATGCGCGAAGACCTGGAATCGCGCGGCCCGATGCGGCTGTCCGAAGTCGAAGCCCAGCAAAAGGAGATTCTCAAGACCGTGCGCCGCCTGTCGGATGAAGGCCAGATCGTGATCGGAGGCGGCGGTGATGACGCATTCGTATAACCCGCGCAGCTACTCGCGCTTCATCCCCAGCGAAGAGGTCGGGGAAGTGACCCAGTGGCAGTTCGGTGCCGTGGACGGGTCGGACCTGCTTGCCCCGACGCCGGAGCCCGAGCCGGAACCCCTTCCGGTCGTCTTCGACGAGGCCACGCACCTGAACGCCCTGGAAGCGGCGCGGCAGGAGGGCTTCGAGCAGGGTCGTGCCCATGGCGAGGACAAGGCCGGGCTGGAGTGGCAGCAGCGCATGGACGACTACATCGCTGGCCAGGGACAGGAGGTCGCGCAGCGGATGGATCAGGTGGTGCAGGCGGCAGAGGCCAGCCTCGTCAACATGCAGCAGCATGTCGCGCAGGAAGTGCTGCAGCTGGCCTGCGACATCGCCCGCCAGGTCATCCGCCAGGAGCTGTCGAGCCAGCCGCTGGCCTTGCTGCCCGTGGTGCGAGAAGCCCTGGGCATGCTGATCGCAGAAGGGCGTCCGGCCACGGTGCGCATGAATCCTGCCGATTGGGAGGTGCTTGAAAAACCCCTGAGCGAAGCCTATGCGGGGGCCAAGGTGCAGTGGCTGCCCGACGCGGCCGTGACTGCAGGCGACTGCTTCGTGGAGTCGGCAGGGACGGTGATCGATGGATCGCTCGGCCGGCGCTGGGAGCGTGCCATTGCATCGCTGGGACTGACGTCGGCCTGGGATGCCGCTGGAGAGAAGGCCCATGGCTGAAATCCTTCCTGACGCCATGCCGCTGCCGGATATTCCTGCCGAGCCTGCTTCCCAGAGCCCGCAGGACACGGCCTGGGGCCGATTCATGGCGGATGCGCGGACCCGCGTGGCGCAGGGTGCGCCCCTCGAAACCCGCGGCACGCTCACCCGACTGACGGGGCTGGTGCTGGAGGCCGTGGGTATTCGCGTGCCGGTGGGCTCTCAATGCATGGTGCAGATGCCCGGCCATGAGCCTGTGCTGGCGGAAGTGGTCGGGTTTTCCGCCGACCGTGCTTTTTTGATGCCGGCAGGCGACATCCATGGGCTCTCCAGCGGCGCCAGCGTGGTGCCTGCGGCGGCGTATGTGCCCCAGCCGCGGCTGGGCGAGGGCGCGCGGCCTTCGCCTGCGGCTGGCGTGCTGCGGCTGCCGATGGGCGATGGGTTGCTGGGACGTGTGGTCGATTCCCAAGGGGTTCCGCTGGACCATGGCGGCGCCGTGGTCAACGTGACCTCCGAGCCCATGGACCGGCGCCAGATCAACGCCATGGACCGCGATCCCGTGCGCGAGACCCTGGACACCGGCGTGCGTGCCATCAACGCCCTTCTCACCGTGGGGCGGGGCCAGCGCCTGGGGCTGTTCGCCGGCTCCGGCGTGGGCAAGAGCGTGCTGCTGGGCATGATGGCCCGGTACACCCAGGCCGATGTGATCGTGGTCGGGCTGATCGGCGAACGTGGCCGAGAGGTCAAGGAATTCGTGGAAGACATCCTCGGCGAGGAAGACCGGGGCCGCGCGGTCGTGGTGGCGGCGCCGGCCGATGCGCCGCCGCTGCTGCGCATGCAGGGCGCCGCGTACGCCACGGCCATTGCGGAACACTTTCGCGACAAGGGCAAGCATGTGCTGCTGCTCATGGATTCGCTCACCCGCTATGCCATGGCCCAGCGCGAGATCGCCTTGGCCATCGGTGAGCCGCCCGCTACCAAGGGCTACCCGCCCAGCTGTTTCGCCAAGCTGCCTGCGCTGGTGGAGCGCAGCGGCAACGGGTTGCACGGGGTGGGTTCCATCACCGCCTTCTACACGGTGCTGTCCGAAGGCGACGACCAGCAGGACCCCATCGCCGATGCGGCGCGCGCGATTTTGGACGGGCACATCGTGTTGTCCCGCGCGCTGGCCGAAACGGGGCATTTCCCTGCCATCGACATCGAGCAGTCCGCCTCGCGCGTGATGCACAACGTGGTGTCGCGGGAGCACTTCGAGTTGGCCCGGCGGTTCCGCGCGGTGTATTCGCGCTATCAAAAGAGCCGCGACCTGATCCAGGTGGGGGCCTACATGAGCGGCTCCGACCCGGCGCTGGACGAGGCCATTCGCCTGCAGCCTTCCATGGCGGATTTTTTGCAGCAGAACATGTTCGAAGCGGCGCCCATGGGCGAAAGCCTGGGGTTCATGGCCTCGGTGCTCAACCATTGATGCCCCAAGGGTGAAACGACCATGTCTTCCCTGAACGCTTTCCTGGTGGCCGTCGAGATGGCCGAGCGCAAGCGCGACGAAGCGCGGCAGGTGCTGCAGGATGTTCAGCGGGCGCGCGAGGCGTCGCAGGCGCAACTGCAGCAGCTGGAAGGCTATGCATTGGAAACCCAGGGGCGCTGGGGTGCGCAGCCGGACACCACGGTCAAGCCCGAAGTCATGTACCACCACTACCAGTTCATGGACCGGCTCGCCCATGCGGTCGGCCTGCAGACCGGGGTGGTGGGGGACCAGGCCGGGCGGGTGGAGCATGCCACCCGGGCCGTGCTGGCCGCAGAGCTGCGGCTGGCGGCCCTGAGGAAAGTGGTCGAGAAACGCCGGCGCGAGTTGGACAAGGTCCAGGCGCGCCGCGATCAGAAGCAAACCGATGAGCGCGCTGCGCTCCAATTCGGCAAGGAAAACGCAACCCAGGGCCAGCAGGGGCCGCAGGAGTGGTGAACATGGAACCGACACGCATCAACAACTCGCACACGCCCCACGAAACACGCGGGGCGCGCGCCACCGGCAAAGCAGGCTCGGCACATGATGCCACCCAGCAGGCGGCGGGGCAGGGCGGCTTTTCTCTGCTGCTGGCCGCCATGGATACCACCGCACCCGGAGACGGCACCACGGGGACGTTGCAGACCGACCCAGGTGCGGCCCTGGCCTCTTTGCTGCCGGCGGGAGAGGCCGGGGCCCTGCCAATGGACCCTGCCGCATTGGCGGCTCAAGGGGGGCAACTGTCGGCCCAGATGCCCCTCCAGGGCCAGGGACCGCTGTTGGCACAGGGCAATGCCCAGCAGGGGGGGCTCGGCCAATCGCTGGGCCGGGTGCTGGGTGACAGCGCTGGCACGGGGGCCTGGGCCAATGGATTCGGCGGCCTGATGGATTCCGGTAGCTTGGTGGGACAAACGGCGTGGATGGACCGAGCGACCGATCTGTCCGATGCGGCGGCGCCGACGGCGCCTGGCGCAGCCCCTCACAAGGGCCTGCCGTCGCGGTTTTCGGCGGCAGCAGGTTCATCTGCCGGCCTGGGGGTGGATGCCTCCACGGCGGGTGCGAGCGCTGCTGCTCTGCGCAATGCGCTGGGCAAGGAGGACAAAAAGCCCGCTTCCGCAGAGATGTCTGGAGCGTTGTCCGCAGCGGTCGCTGCCGTTGCACCGGACCGTCGCGACGGCTCGGGCGCAGTTGGCGTGCCGGCATCCGCTCGGGCAATGCAGGATGCGCTGGGTGCGTCTGCCCCGGTCGCTGGGGCCTTGGCTGAAGCGGTGGCTATGCGCGCTTCGGAGCGTGGCGCGGAATCGGGCGCATCCGATGCGCAATCGTCTCGGGGCGGCACGCCCGGGGCCGAAAGCGGGATGGGTTTCTCCCTGAACGAAGCGCCTGCGGCTGCCGACGGCACGGGCGTGTTGGTCGATCCTTCCCAGGTGGGCGCGGAAGACCAGATCGCCGAGCAGGTGGCGTACTGGGTGCACCAGAAAACGCAGAACGCCGAACTCACCATCGATCGCGAAGGCCAGCCGGTGGAGGTCATGGTGTCGCTGTCGGGCAACGAAGCCCACGTCACGTTCCGCAGCGACCAGGCCAATACCCGCGAATGGCTGGATTCCAGCGCTGCGCAACTGCGGGATTTGCTGCGCAGCGAGGGGCTGGAACTGTCGGGCGTCACCGTCGGGCAGTCGGGCCGCGACGGTACGGGAGCATCGGGTGGCGATGGCCGTCGGTCCTCTTCGGACAGCGATGGTCCTGCCCGGCGCACGCAGGTCCAGGCTGCCGCCGGCGTGGGCGCAGGGGCAGCTCTGGCCGTGAAGGGCCCTGCAGGCGCTGCCCACGCGCTGGACGTATTCGCTTGAGCGCTGAGCCCGTCTGGGCTCACGCGCTCTCGCGCTGAAGAGCTGCCTGAGGCGAAGGGGAAAGGCATCGACGAAGGTGGCCAATGCCGCGTCGCCTCCGCACAGCGTCCTGCCCTAGGAGGCTGAAAGCCATGGTTTTGGGCTTTTATTCTGGCTATTATCGAAAGCCAGGGCGCCCAATAATGGGGTCATCGAGCGAGGTGTGCAGCCTGTGCTGCCCTCGCTGTGCCTCCCTGTCCTGAATTTGTTGCGCAAGGAAACCCAACGTGTCTGCCAATCCTGCTGCCGCAGCGCCGCCCAAGGCCAAGAGCAAGAAGATGCTCATCATCGGTGTGGTCGTTGCCCTGCTGGTCATCGCTGGCGGGGGCGCGGCCTGGTTCATCCTGAACAGCCGCAACCATGCCGAAGACGAGGAGGGCGCCGAGGCGCGCCCCCATGCGCCGGCGGCACCCAAGGTAGCCCCTACCTTCCTGCCCATCGACAACATGGTCGTCAATCTTGCCGATACCGGCGGAGAGCGGTTTGCCCAGATCGGCCTCACGCTGGAACTGGCCGATGCCAAAACGGCAGAGCAGGTCAAGCTGTACCTGCCGAGCATCCGAAGTGCCATTCTGATGCTGGTGTCCCAGCGCTCCTCTGAGGAGCTGCTGGGCCGCGAAGGCAAGGAAAAGCTGGCCACCGACATTCGGCGTGAAGTTTCCAAGCCACTCGGATACACGGTGGCCAAGCCACGCAAGCGCCCCGCCAGCCAAGAGGCGGAGGACGAAGAAGAGGCGCCCCGCGCCAACAAGCCCGCTGCCGATACGAACCCTGTGCGGCAGGTCCTTTTCTCCAGCTTCATCATCCAGTGACGGCGACAGGAGACTGCCATGAGTGATTCATTTCTGTCGCAGGAAGAGGTCGATGCCCTTTTGGAGGGCGTCACGGGCGAGAGCCAGAAGTCGGTCGAGGAAGCGACCGAGACCGGCGCGGTTCGCAATTACGACATCTCCAGCCAAGAGCGCATCGTGCGCGGCCGCATGCCGACGATGGAAATCGTCAATGAGCGGTTTGCGCGCAACTTCCGCATCGGCCTGTTCAATTTCATCCGGCGCAGCCCGGAAATCTCGGTGGGTACGGTTTCGGTGCAGCGCTACAGCGCCTTCCTGCGCGAACTGGCGGTGCCTACCAACTTCAACATCGTCGCCATTCGTCCCCTGCGCGGCAGCGGGCTGATCGTGTGCGAACCATCGCTGGTGTTCGGCATCATCGACACGCTGTATGGTGGTGTCGGCAAGTTCCAGACCCGCATTGAAGGGCGGGACTTTTCGCCGACTGAACAGCGCGTCATCAACCGCCTGGTCGATGTGATCTGCGCCGAATACAAGAAGGCATGGCACGGCATCTACCCGCTCGATCTGGAGTACCAGCGTTCGGAGATGCAGCCGCAGTTCGCCAACATCGCGACCCCCAGCGAAATCGTGGTGTCCACCGCGTTCCAGCTGGAGATCGGTGATCTGTCCGGCGCGATTCATATCTGCATGCCCTATGCGACGCTGGAGCCCATCCGCGACGTGCTGTATTCGTCCACGCAAGGTGATTCCATCGAGGTGGATCGTCGTTGGGTGCGCGTGCTCACCCGGGAAATCCAGGCCGCCGAGGTGACGCTGGTGGCCGAGCTCGCCAAAGCCGATGCCACGGTGGAACAGTTGCTGGCCATGAAGCCTGGGGATTTCATCGAGCTCGACCGGGAGCCTCGCATCCGTGCCTCCATCGGAGGCGTGCCCATTTTTGAGTGCCAGTACGGCACGCACAACGCGAAATACGCCATCCGGATCGAGGAGTGCCTGCGCAACGCCGATCTGAGCTGGCTGGGAGAAAAGAATGTCAACTGAAGGCGACAACGACAACAAGGACGCTGGCGCGGCGGACGATCCGTTTGCGGGCTGGGCCGAGGCGCTGGAAGAGCAAAAGCGCACGGACGAGCCTTCAGCGGACCAGGGTGGGCCGCTGGCGGGAGACCCGGTGCGGCCTTTCTCTACCAACTCGGACTCTCCGGTCAACGACATCAACATGGTGCTGGACATTCCGGTGCAGTTGTCGGTGGAACTGGGCCGGACCAAAGTGCCGATCAAGTACATCCTGCAATTGGCGCAGGGCTCGGTGGTTGAACTCGACGCATTGGCAGGCGAGCCCATGGACGTGCTGGTCAATGGCTACCTCATCGCCCAGGGCGAGGTGGTGGTGGTGAACGACAAATTCGGGATTCGCCTGACCGATGTGGTCACGCCATCGGAACGCCTGCGAAGGGTCAGCCGTGGATAGCGCGGGCGGCAATATGACGCAGACGCTGGTCATCGTCGTGCTGTTCGTCGCAGCCATCGCGACGCTGCCCTGGTGGATAAAACGCATGCAGCAGCGGCAGGGCGGTGGCCTGGGCGCGGCTGCGAGCGCCGCCTCCAAGGTGGTGTCAACCGTCGGTATCGGGCCGCAGCAACGCGTGATCACGGTGGAAGTGGGGCCGGAGCATCAGCGGACCTGGCTGGTGCTGGGGGTCACGGCACAGCAGATCCGTTGCCTGCACGTGATCGATCCTTCAGCGCCTGCCGGTGTGCCCCGGGGCGTGGTTTCTGCTCCCTCCTTCGCCGATGAGGTGGCTGCAGCCAAGTTGCGGGGGCAAGAGGCACCCCATGGCTGATCGCTGGCCCACCTGGATTGGGGGGGCGTTGGCGGTCGCCGCTGCGGTTTTTGCCCCTGCGGCACTCGCGCAAGCGGCACCGGGCTCGTTGCCGGTGCTGGTCGGATCGGGCAACGCGGGCGCGAGCTTTTCAGTGCCCATTCAGACGCTGCTGTTTTTCACGGCCCTTTCTTTCCTGCCGGCAGTGCTTCTCATGATGACGGGCTTCACCCGCATCGTGATCGTGCTGTCGCTGCTCCGCCAGGCCATCGGAACCCAGTCGGCACCGCCAAACCAGGTGATCGTGGGCCTGTCGCTGTTTCTTACCTTCTTCGTAATGGGCCCCACCTTCGATCGCGTGTACCAGGATGCTTATGTGCCCTACACGTCGAACACCATCACGTTTGAACAAGCGCTGGAAAAGGCGGAGGCCCCCATGCGCGGCTTCATGCTCAAACAAACACGCCAATCCGATTTCGCCCTGTTCGCCCGCCTGGCCAAATTGGAGCAGGGCGCCACGGCAGAAACCGCGCCCCTGCGCGTGCTGGTGCCGGCGTTCGTGACCAGCGAACTCAAATCCGCATTCCAGATCGGATTCATGATCTTCATTCCGTTTCTGGTCATCGACATGGTGGTCTCCAGCATCCTGATGTCCCTGGGCATGATGATGTTGTCTCCCGTGCTGGTCGCATTGCCGTTCAAGCTCATGCTGTTCGTATTGGCGGATGGCTGGAATCTGCTGATCGGCTCACTGGCCGCCAGTTTTGCCACCTGAGGAGCGCGCATGACCTCGCAAATGGTTCTGACGATGGGGCGAGATGCCCTGACGTTGTTGCTGATGATTTCGATGCCGGTACTGGGCGCCGTCATGGTGGTGGGGCTGCTGGTCAGCATCTTCCAGGCCGTGACCCAGATCAATGAGGCGACGCTGGCCTTCGTGCCCAAGCTGATTGCTGCCATGGTGGTGTTCGCCATTGCCGGCCCCTGGATGATCACTTCGCTCGTGGATTTCATCCGCAGAACCATCGAATCCATTCCGTCGGTCGTGTCGTGATCACGTTTTCTGAGGCCCAGCTGGTGGCGTGGTTGTCACCGATCCTGTGGCCTTTTCTTCGCATATTGGCCATGTTCATGGTGGCCCCCGTTTTTTCCATGCGCGTGATACCGATGCGCGCCAAGATCGGGTTGGCCTTTCTCATTTCGGTGTGCGCGCAGGCTGCGTTGCCTGATCAGCCCATCATCAACATCAATGGCAGGGAAGCGCTCGGTGCCGTGGCTCAGCAACTGGCTGTCGGCGCGGCGATTGGTTTTGCGGTGCGCCTGGTGTTTACTGCGGTGGAATTGGCGGGCGAGGTGATCGGGCTTCAGATGGGGCTGAACTTTGCGTCGTTCTTTGATCCCTCCAGCAACACCCAAGTCAGCGCTGTGGCCCGGTTTTTCGGGCACATGGCCATGCTGCTTTTCGTTGTCATCAATGGGCACTTGATGGTGCTGATGGCGGTGGTCAAGAGTTTCGACAGCTTTCCCGTGGACGGCCATTTCATGCAGGCCTTGGGCCAGTTGCGGCTGCATGACCTGGGGGCCTCGCTCTTTTCCAGCGCCTTGTGGATCGCGTTGCCCATGATCGCCCTCTTGTTGTTCGTGAACATGGCCATGGGCATCATCTCGCGCGTGGCACCTCAGATGAATATCTATGCGGTCGGTTTTCCAGTGACGTTGACGGTGGGTTTACTGGGCATTGCTGCGACGCTGCCCATGCTCGAGCAGCCCGTCATGGCATTGATGCAGCGATCCATCGATCTTTTCGCTTCACAGCGGTAGATGCCTGGCCTTTAGACCAACTGGTTGCGAATGGCGTACACCGTCAGTTCCGCATTGTTGGTGAGCTTGAGTTTTTCCAGCACGCGAGACCGATAGACGCTGACCGTCTTGGGGCTCAGCATCAGCTCCTCGGCGATGTCAGACAGGCGTCTGCCGGACGCGATCTTCACCAAGGTCTGCAACTCCCTCTCCGAAAGCGCCTCGTGCGGCAATTCGGGACTGGGTTGCGCCAGGCTGTCGGCTAGCATCTGCGCCACTTCAGGCGTGAGGTATTTGCGGCCTTTCATCACGGTACGCACTGCTTCGATCAACTCCACGGGATCCCCCGCTTTGTTGGCATAGCCTTGTGCGCCAGCGCGCAAGCAACGCAGCGCGTATTGGTCCTCGGGATACATCGATACGACCAATACCTTGACGGCGGAGTCCGTCTCGCGAAGGCTTGCCAGCACCTCCAGGCCGCTGCGGCCTGGCATATTCAAGTCCAACAGCAATACATCGCAGGGAGCGGTGCGCAACACGTCCCTCAACTCGGAGTAGCCGCCGGCCTCTCCCGTCACCTGGATGTCCGGCGCCTCCGATAGCGTGTCGCGGATGCCCCTTCGCAGGACCGCATGGTCATCACACAACACGACCTGGATCATGGTGCCTCCTCCTCTGAAATGTTCTGGGGTGTCAGCGGCACCGACAGGATGACAGCGGTCCCGCGGCCTGGGTGGCTGCTGATGTCGAGCCACCCTCCAACGGTACGCGCACGTTCTTGAAGGCCTTTGAGCCCGAAAGATTTTGGTTTTTCCCGCATGGCCGGCTCCATGCCTCTGCCATCGTCGGTGACTTCGAGTGTGAGCACTCCTTCGCTGTCCGACAAGTCGACTCCGACCTGCCGTGCATCGGCATATTTGAAGACATTGGTCAGGGCTTCCTGCGCCGTGCGGTAAGCCACCAACTGAATGGCTGCGTCCACCTCGATTGTGTCCTTGCTGGTATACACCCGTGTGGGAATGCCCGTGCGCCGCTCGAAACTTTCCGCCAACCACTGCACTGCGGCCACCAGCCCCTGATCCAGGATAGGTGGACGGAGGTTCATCATGATGCGCTGACTCGCCTCGATGGCGTGCTGCAGCATCTCGGTTGCAGCCGCCGCATGGGCCTGCATCCCGTCGTCCTTCGCATGCCGGCTGATCCACCCCACATCGAAGCGCACCGCACTCAGTGCGCCGCCGATGTCATCGTGGATCTCGCGGGCAATGGCTGCCCGTTCTTTTTCGATTGAGCTTTGCAAGTGTTCGGTGAGCTCTGCCAGCCGCCGTTCCGATGCGGCCAAGTCGGCGGTGGCTTTCTCTCTGGCGCGCCGTGCCTCGTGCACTTCGATCGCCCGGTCAATGACGTGTGGCAACCTCGCCATGTCGTCTTTGAGGAGGTAGTCCGCAATGCCTAACCGCATTGCGTCCACAGCCGCTGCCTCGCCGATGGCACCGGACAGCAAAACGAAAGGGGGGTGGGACTCTCGCTGCGCGACGACGCTCCATGCATCCAGTGCGGTGAAGCCGGGCAGGCGGTAGTCCGCAAGAATCAGATCGAAAGGCTCCGCATCAAGCTGCTCGATGAACGTGACCAGGGTGTCCACGTGGTGGATTTCATACACCACGTTGGCGCGGCGCAACGTAATGCAAGCCAACTCATGATCCGCTACAGAATCTTCCAAATGCAGGATGCGCAAGGGTCGATCCGTTACTCCTGAGGGCATAGGGAACGCTATCATAGGATACATATTGGAACAAACAAGGGTGTTTGTCCCGTGCGGCGGTGATCGAAGAAAGCCGAGAGAATGGTTTGCATGGGACGTTTTGCCAGTGGAGTCCGCCACCAGCGTCTTGCCGAGTTGGAATTTGTTTGCCCTGCAGCCGTTTGCAGTTCTGGAGAAACGATGCAATCTACGCTAACTAGCCCTGGCGGCCCAGGGGTTCAAGTGCCAGTCATGGTTGCTGCAGAATTGCAAGACTCCTTGTTGGTCGTCATGCATGATCTGCACCGCTTGGAAGGCTTGCTCAGCCATGCAACAGACAATCTGCTGGCCCGCTTTGGCGAAGCCAACGGTGCATTGACCGACGAAGTTGTCGGTGACTCGGCCGAGCTTGCGGCGCTGCGGACGGCCTTGCGCAGTGCAGTCACCGAACTGCAGTTTCAAGACATGGCATCCCAACTGATCTGGCACACAACTAAGGTGCTGCAAGGATGCGCTTTCCGTTTGGCTTCCGAAGCCATGGGCACCGAAGAGGGCGAAGAAGCTGCGCCTTTCGCCGAAATGGCCCCCGACCGTCCCAATCCTGTCACGCAGAGCGAAATGGATGCAGGATCAATCGACCTGTTCTGAGCACGCGCCCGTAACTGGTTACCTTATATATTCAAGTGAGTGGAGCCCTACATGCAATCGATTCTTGCCGTTGATGATTCACCGTCCATGCGAAAGATGGTGTCCTTCACCCTGACCGGGGCGGGGTATCACGTGGTGGAGGCGGTAGACGGGCAAGACGCGCTCGAAAAGGCTGAAACCCACGACATTCATCTGGTGCTGGCAGACCAGAACATGCCAAGACTCGATGGAATCGGTTTGACCCGCAAGCTGCGTGAGCATCCCCGGTTCAAGACCATTCCCATTTTGATTCTCACGACTGAGTCGAGCGACCAGATGAAGCAAGCGGGACGTTCCGCAGGCGCCACAGGCTGGCTGGTCAAACCTTTTGACCCGAACCGCTTGATCGAAGTGATTCAAAAAGTCATTCGCTAACGCCATCGCGCGCAGATAACCTAAGTACTGGAGCCCCTAATGGCGGACACCTATCAAGAAGGCGCGGGCGGCGGCGCGGATTTCGATCTCAGTCAGTTTTATCAGATCTTCTTCGAAGAAGCGGGCGAGAACCTGGACCAGATGGAGCACATGCTCCTGGATCTGGATCTGAGTGCCGCCAATGACGAAGAATTAAACGGCATTTTCCGTTGTGCGCACTCCATTAAGGGAGGTGCTGCGACTTTCGGTTTTTCCGACGTCGCTGAACTGACCCACCAAATGGAATCGCTGCTGGATCGCTTGCGGCGCCATGAGTTGCAGCCTATCCCCCAGATGGTGGATGTATTGCTGGAGTCTGCCGATGCCTCCCGTAGCCTGCTGGCACGTCACCAAGCCGGAGGCCAAGGTGAAGCCGTGTCCACTGCTGCGCTCGTGCGTCGCATCAGTGAATTGGCGGCTGGCAATGTTCCCGCTGAGCCCGTTGCTGCTGTGGCACCGCCGCCAGCACCAGCGGCCCCCGTGGTTGTGCCATCCATTGTTGCGCCTCCGCCAGCCATTCCCACGGCAGCTGCACCCGGCGGTTCCCGCTCACTCGAGATCCGTATCGGTCCGCTGGAGCGTCTTGAACAGGCGGATGCCATCAAGGAGTTGTTCCGCGATATTCCGGGGTTGGGTTCGATTCGTGACGTTGCGTCCGAGGAGCCAGGTGTCCGACGGTTCGCTGTAGAGACGACCTCTACCAACGATGATCTGCTGGATCTGTTCGCTTTCCATGTCTCGAAAGATCAGGTGAGGATCAGTGCAGAGGGCGGTGCATCGGCAGTGGACGCTGATCCGGAAGCTGCGTTGCTGCAAGCCACGGAGGCTTCCGCTGAAGCACCTTATGGTTTCTTCAATGGATCCCCCGGAATGCCGAGCGAGCGGGTAGAAACAGTCGCTGGGAGTGTGGCGGATGCGCCCTCTACCAAGCAGCCTGTCAGCGCAGTCCGCACGGCCGAGCCCAAGGCAGTGAGCCAGGCGCAGATGGAATCCACGACCATCCGTGTGGCAGTGAACAAAGTCGACCAGTTGATCAATCTGGTGGGTGAGTTGGTCATTACCCAGGCCATGCTGGCGCAAAACAGCCGGGGACTCGATGCGGGGGCGTATCAGCAATTGCTTGCAGGCCTTGCCGATCTGGATCGCAACACACGGGACCTGCAAGAGTCTGTGATGTCGATCCGCATGATTCCCATGTCGATCGTTTTCAGCCGCTTTCCCCGGATGCTCAGGGACTTGGCCAACAAGCTGGGCAAGAAAGTCGAGATGGTCACGTTGGGCGAGGCCACTGAGCTGGACAAGAGCTTGGTCGAAAAAATCACAGACCCGTTGACGCACTTGGTCCGCAACAGTTGCGACCATGGCATCGAAATGCCAGCGGACCGGCTGGCTGCCGGCAAGTCCGAACATGGAACGATCACTTTGTCGGCATCCCATCAAGGGGGGTCTATCGTGATCGAGGTGCGCGATGACGGTAGAGGTCTTTCCCGCGAGAAAATCATGCGCAAAGCCAGAGAGCGTGGGCTCGATGTCTCCGACCAGATGAGCGATGCGGATGTGTGGGGTCTGATCTTTGCTCCAGGTTTCTCTACGGCTGACGAAGTGACCGACGTTTCTGGGCGCGGTGTCGGCATGGATGTAGTGAAGCGAAATATCGCCGCACTCAACGGGTCTGTGGAAATCGACTCCGCGGAGGGTTACGGCATGCGGGTATCGGTGCGGTTGCCGCTGACGCTGGCGATCATGGATGGCATGTCTGTGGGCGTGGGCGAAGAGGTTTACATTCTTCCGCTGTCTTCCGTCGTGGAGTCTTTCCAGGTCAATCCCGACGACGTCAATACGGTTGCGCAAGGATCTCAGCTGGTCAAAGTCCGGGATGAATACATGCCGGTCATTGCTCTGGAGAAAACATTCCAAGTCCCGCGGTTGGACCAAAGCAAGTCCAGCAACATCATGGTGGTGGTGGAGGCGGACGGCAGCCGGGTCGCTCTGTTGGTGGATGAGCTGCTTGGGCAGCACCAAGTCGTCGTTAAGAACCTGGAAACCAACTATCGCAAAGTGCCTAATGTGTCCGGAGCCACCATTCTTGGCGACGGCACCGTGGCATTGATTTTGGACACAGGTGCTTTGGTGCGGCGTGCTCGTCATTGAGTCCCGCGACCCGTTGATATAAGGAGAGCCCTATGGCTGGAGTGATGGAAAAGACCAATGAAGCGACTGTCTCTGGCGCCCGGGAGTATCTGACTTTCCGGTTGGATCAGGAGGAATACGGGATCGATATTCTGAAGGTGCAGGAAATCCGCGGCTATGAACCGCCCACACGCATTGCCAATGCACCAGATTTCATAAAAGGTGTGACGAATCTTCGTGGCACCATTGTCCCCATTGTGGACATGCGTTTGAAGTTCAGTTGCTCCAAAGCGGAATACAACAGCTTCACGGTGGTCATCATTCTGAATTTACGCAATCGGGTGGTCGGGATCGTGGTGGACTCTGTGAGTGATGTCATGGAACTAAACTCCGATCAGATCCGCGTCGCGCCAGAAGTAGAAAGCACTATCGACACCAACTGCATCGTTGGCCTGGGCTCTGTGGGTGAGCGCATGCTGATCCTGCTAGACATAGAAAAACTCATGGCCAGCATGGATATGGGGTTGGTTTCCGCCAACGAATAAGACCGATAGCACGCCGCCACGCAACGGCTTCAGGAAAAGTCGACGTGGTTGCTCCATAACCACTGGCATGTGGACCACCGACCTCTCGAAGTGAAAGCAACATGCGCCAGACCTCCAGTCATATCTCTTCTGCGCGAGGCGTGGCCGAATCACCGTCAGCGTCGCCTGCATCAGGTCCTTTGGCCCAGGGGCGAGAGTTTGTCTGGACCAATGCAGACTTCTCGCGTGTTCAAGCGCTCATTTATCAGCGAGCAGGCATCAGCCTTCATGATGGCAAGCATGCAATGGTCTATAGCCGTTTGTCGCGGCGGCTGCGTGATACTGGTCACACCAGCTTTCATGAATATCTGAGTTGGCTGGAAACTCATGATGGTCCGGAATGGCAGGAGTTTGTGAACGCGCTCACGACCAACCTGACGGCCTTCTTCCGAGAGCAGCACCATTTTGAAATTCTTGCCAATCTCTTGCGTACCCGGCCTGCTGGTCCATGGAGCGTGTGGTGCAACGCTGCGTCGACTGGGGAAGAGCCATATTCCATCGTAATGACAGCCATGGAGTCGTTGAACACTAACGGCTCGTTCAAATTGACAGCCAGCGATATCGACTCGCGCGTGTTGGCGACAGCGGCTGAGGGGGTATACCGCCTAGACAGTGTGAAAGGGTTGAGCCCTGAGCGTCTTCAGCGGTTCTTTTTGCGCGGCAAGGCGTCGAATGCCGGGTTCGCACGCGCTAAGCCGGAATTGCGCCGAGGCATAGATTTTTTAAGCGTCAATCTGATCCGCGACGATTGGCCTTTTCGAGAGCCCTTTGATGTCGTTTTTTGTCGCAATGTGATGATCTATTTCGACGCTGCGACTCAGCGCAAAGTGCTGGAGCGCATTCACCGTGTCTTGAAGCCAGGCGGCATGCTGTTTGTTGGGCATGCTGAAAATTTCAGCGAGTCCCGCGACCTTTTCACCTTGCGTGGAAAGACCGTGTACGAACGCCGCTGACCGATAGTCTTCTGCAAGAGCCCACATGACTAATACCCGTCCTGGTTTCCCGCCCCCGTCTGGCGCTCCCCCGTCTGCCCTGGGAGGAACGGTGGAGCGGCGACGCGCGCCGCGAATCGCCCCACTGAGTGCGGATATCTACACTGGGACTCCTGCCCCCGCAGTGAGGCAGTCGACGTTGCCGGAACTCAAGGCACAAGCCCGCCGCCCAGGAGAAGCCTCTTTCTTCTTTTTCGATCACCATTTCCAGCACAATGCGGTCAAAGTGCTTCCTGGTGAGTATTTCGTTGCTGATGAAAATCTGGTGATCATGACCGTACTGGGCTCATGCATCTCCGCTTGCCTTTGGGATAGTCGTTGTCGAGTCGGTGGCATGAATCATTTCATGTTGCCCGATGGAGATTCGTCCGATGTGTCTGGCCGTTATGGCTCCTACGCCATGGAACTGCTGATCAACGAAATGCTAAAACTTGGTGCCCGCCGCGAAAGCATGCAAGCCAAAATTTTTGGCGGGGCTCAGGTCATGCATAACTTCACCACCATGAACGTGGGGGAGCGCAACACCAATTTTGTCCTCAACTACCTCCAGACGGAGCGTATCCCGATTGTTTCGGAAGACGTGCTCGATATTTATCCGCGTAAGGTTGTCTTCTTTCCGGTGACAGGCAAGGCAATGGTGAAGCGTCTTGCACATGCGCATCCCGAGACATTGGTGGAACAGGAAGTTCGCGGCAACGCTGCGACGGTTGCCAAGGCGACCTCAGGCGGATCAGTGGATCTCTTTTGAGAAATGAACAAGGACATGAGGGAATGAGCAGCAAGATCCGGGTGATCGTCGTAGATGATTCGGCGCTGGTGCGCAGTCTTTTGGCTGAAATCATCAATCGCCAGCGGGATATGGAGTGCATAGGAACGGCCAACGATCCTTTGATCGCGCGCGAGATGATTCGTGAAATGAACCCTGATGTCATTACGCTGGATGTTGAAATGCCGCGTATGGATGGGATCGACTTTTTGGGCCGTTTAATGCGGTTGCGGCCGATGCCAGTCGTCATGATTTCAACGCTCACGGAGCGCGGTGCGGAAGTCACCATGAAAGCGCTCGAACTGGGGGCTGTCGACTTCGTCGCCAAACCTCGGGTCGGCCTATCGAGTGGCCTGAATGAGTTGGCCACCCAGATTGTTGAAAAAATTCGGGTGGCGGCTGTTGCGCAGGTGCGCAGAGCGCCTGCGCAAGGGACTGCTCGTCCGCACTCTTCTGCAGCAATTTCCGCAGATGGTGGGCATTCCCCGACGCATACCACCACATTGCTAGGCAGGCTGTCTACCGAGAAACTGATTTGTATTGGGGCATCCACTGGCGGTACGGAGGCCATCCGTGAAGTGCTGGTGCAGATGCCTGCGGATTCACCTGCTATTGTAATTACACAGCACATGCCGCCCGGTTTTACCACCAGCTTTGCTGCCAGGCTCAATGGGCTGTGCCAGATCACAGTGAAAGAAGCGGTCAATGGAGAGCGTATCTTGCCCGGCCATGCATATATAGCGCCAGGAGGTAGGCAATTCCACATTGCTCGTAGCGGAGCCAACTATGTTGCCGTTGTAGATGATGGCCCACCCGTCAATCGACACAAGCCTTCAGTAGAGGTTTTGTTCAAGTCGGCGGCTGTAGTGGCTGGACGCAATGTTTTCGGCATCATGCTCACGGGTATGGGGAATGATGGCGCTGCCGCGATGCGGGAGATGAAGGACGCCGGCAGCTTTAACTATGTGCAGGATGAGGCGAGCTGCATCGTTTTCGGGATGCCTAGGGAGGCCATTGCACATGGCGCTGCTGATGAGGTCTTGCCTTTAAATCAGATCGCTTCCGCTTTAGTTGCCAAGCTGCGTGGTTCAACCGATCGGTTGCACCATCGTATCTAAGTTTTAGGTCAAAGCAGGCCGTAGCTATGAGTGAATCGCCCCGGTTTTGAACTGACCCCCAGAAGTTGGACGAACTGACCTGCTCCCCATAGGACGTACCAGTTGAAGGTTGGTAGAGTCCGTTTTCAGAGGAAGAACGGACATAAAGAAGAGCAGATTCACCGACGAACAGATCATCGGTTTTCTCAAGCAGGCCGAGGACGGCATGCCGGTCCAAGAGTTGTGCCGCCCGGGCGGCTTCAGCGATGCGACCTTCTACAAGTGGCGTGCCAAGTTCGGTGGCATGCAGACCAGCGAAGCCACGCGGCTGCGCGAGATCGAGGGGGAGAACGCCAAGCTCAAGAAGCTGCTGGCTGAGGCCCACCTGCACATCGAGGCGCTGAAGGTGGGCTTTGGGGTAAAGCGCTGACCCCGCAGGCCAGGCGCGAGGCCGCTGCCAGGATGGTTCAGGAACTGTCCATCAGCGAGCGGCGCGCCTGTCGCTATGCGGGGTTGTCCAGAACTAGTTACCGGGATCCGCCCAGCATGAACGAGTTCACGGCCAACCTGAGCACGCATTCGATGTGTCCGGGAAACCTGGGGAAGTCCACCTAGTCCTTGCGGTGCTCATGTTGCCCGCCGTTGCAAGGGTGCCTGCAGGAGCGGGAAGTTCACAACACGATTTAAGAGGACAAGGTGGTCCAGCGCTCCAACGCAGCCATAAGCTGTCTTTCTATCTCTCCCTCTCGCGCATGAAGGGCTACCGCTTGTACTCCGTCTTTTGCATACAGTGAGCCATCGGCCAGTTTTGACTGAATCGCCAGTTGCTCCGCTTCTAACGTAGCAATCTGAGTGGGAAGTTGCTCCAACTCTCGCTGCTCTTTGTAGCTCAGCTTCTTCTTTGCTGCGGGCCCTGTCTTTTCCTGGACATCTCCCTTGTCATCGGGCGCAACTTTGGCTGAAGCTAATGTTGTAGCGTTAAGCAAGCCACTGCGACGAGATTGAATGAGCCAATCTTGAACACTGCCTTCATATTCCCGCCAAAGTCCATTTCCCTCAT